>NZ_JBJURN010000002.1:243192-243983 GCF_046622475.1 Enterobacter sp. LM3
CTGATTGCACTGGCTGAAAATATGCCCATCGACATTCTGCGCGTGCGTGATGACGATATCCCGGGGCTGGTGATGGATGGCGTTGTTGACCTCGGCATTATCGGCGAAAACGTGCTGGAAGAAGAGTTACTGACTCGCCGTGCCCAGGGTGAGGATCCGCGTTACTTTACCCTGCGTCGTCTGGATTTCGGCGGCTGCCGCCTGTCGCTGGCCACACCGGTCGATGAAGCCTGGGATGGCCCGGTCGCGCTGAACGGTAAGCGTATTGCCACCTCTTACCCGCACCTGCTGAAGCGTTATCTGGATCAGAAAGGCGTGCAGTTTAAATCCTGCCTGCTGAACGGTTCTGTTGAAGTAGCGCCGCGCGCGGGTCTGGCTGACGCTATCTGTGACCTCGTCTCTACCGGTGCCACGCTGGAAGCGAACGGCCTGCGCGAAGTAGAAGTGATTTATCGCTCTAAAGCCTGTCTTATCCAGCGCGATGGCGAAATGGCCGATGCCAAACAGCAGTTGATCGACAAACTGCTGACCCGTATTCAGGGCGTCATTCAGGCTCGCGAATCTAAATACATCATGATGCACGCGCCTACCGAGCGTCTGGATGAAGTGATTGCCCTGCTGCCAGGCGCTGAGCGCCCCACTATTCTGCCACTGGCGGGCGATCAGCAGCGCGTGGCAATGCACATGGTGAGTAGCGAAACCCTGTTCTGGGAAACAATGGAAAAACTGAAGGCACTGGGCGCAAGCTCCATTCTGGTGCTGCCAATTGAGAAGATGATGGAGTAACGGCC
>NZ_JBJURN010000002.1:245288-417788 GCF_046622475.1 Enterobacter sp. LM3
ACATTGAAGAATTAGCCCGCGAAAATGTCCGTCGACTGACTCCTTATCAGTCTGCTCGTCGCCTGGGGGGGAAAGGTGATGTCTGGCTGAATGCCAACGAATTCCCGACGGCAGTGCAATTTGAGCTGTCACAGCAAACGCTGAACCGTTATCCGGAATGTCAGCCAAAAGCCGTGATTGAAAACTACGCGCAATACGCGGGCGTGAAGCCTGAGCAGGTACTGGTCAGCCGTGGGGCCGATGAAGGGATTGAGCTGTTGATCCGTGCCTTCTGCGAGCCGGGTAAAGATGCAGTCATGTACTGCCAGCCAACCTACGGGATGTATGGCGTCAGCGCTGAAACCTTTGGTGTGACGTGCCGCAACATACTGTCGCTGGACGACTGGCAGCTCGATCTCCAGAGCATCGCCGATAATCTCGACGGCGTGAGAGTGGTGTTTGTCTGCAGCCCAAATAACCCAACCGGACAGATTATCAAGGCGCAGGATATCCGCACCTTGCTGGAGATGACTCGCGGTAAAGCGCTGGTTGTGGCTGACGAAGCCTATATTGAGTTCTGCCCGCAGGCCACGCTGGCAGGCTGGCTCGCAGAGTACCCACACCTGGTGGTACTGCGTACCTTATCAAAAGCGTTTGCCCTCGCAGGCCTGCGCTGCGGGTTTACGCTGGCAAATCAAGAGGTCATCGACCTGCTGCTGAAAGTGATCGCCCCGTATCCACTCTCTACACCGGTAGCCGATATCGCTGCACAGGCGCTGGCTCCGCAGGGCATCGACGCCATGCGCGAACGCGTGGCGCAGATCCTGGAAGAGCGTCAGTATCTGGTGAGCGCCCTGAAAGCGATCCCCTGCGTTGAGCAGGTATTCGACTCTGAAACCAACTACATCCTGGTGCGCTTTACCGCGTCCAGCGCCGTGTTTAAATCTTTGTGGGATCAGGGCATTATCTTACGAGACCAAAATAAACAACCATCCTTAAGCGGCTGCTTGCGTATTACCGTGGGCACCCGTGCAGAGAGCCAGCGTGTTATTGACGCCCTGAAAGCGGAGAAAGTATGAGTCAGAAGTATCTCTTTATCGATCGTGACGGCACTATTATTGCCGAACCACCAACCGACTTTCAGGTCGATCGTTTCGACAAACTGGCTTTTGAACCCGACGTGATCCCGGTACTGCTCAGGTTGCAGAAGGCCGGGTTTAAACTGGTGATGATCACCAACCAGGACGGACTGGGCACGGACAGCTTCCCGCAGGTGGATTTTGACGGCCCGCATAACCTGATGATGCAGGTACTCTCCTCTCAGGGAGTGATGTTTGATGAGGTGCTGATCTGTCCACACATGCCAGCCGATGAGTGCGACTGTCGTAAACCGAAAGTGAAGATGGTTGAGCGTTATCTGGCGGAAGAGCTGCTTGATAAAGCGAATAGCTATGTCATCGGCGACCGCGCTACCGACATTACGCTTGCCGAAAACATGGGAATTCCCGGCCTGCGCTACAACCGCACCGACCTTAACTGGGCGAAGATTGGCGAGCAGTTAACCAAACGTGACCGTTACTCGCACGTTGAACGCAACACCAAAGAGACACAAATCGACGTTAAGGTCTGGCTGGATCGCGAAGGTGGCAGCAAAATCCACACCGGCGTTGGCTTCTTTGATCACATGCTGGATCAGATTGCCACCCACGGCGGCTTCCGCATGGACATTACCGTCAAAGGTGACCTCTATATTGACGATCACCATACCGTGGAAGATACCGGTCTGGCGCTGGGAGAAGCACTGAAGCTGGCCCTGGGCGACAAGCGCGGCATCAACCGTTTTGGTTTTGTCCTGCCGATGGATGAGTGTCTGGCACGCTGCGCGATGGATATCTCTGGCCGTCCGCACCTGGAATACAAGGCAGATTTCACCTACCAGCGCGTCGGCGATCTGAGTACCGAAATGGTTGAGCACTTCTTCCGTTCCCTGTCTTACACCATGGGCCTGACGCTGCACCTGAAAACCAAAGGCAAGAACGACCACCACCGCGTGGAGAGTCTGTTCAAAGCCTTTGGCCGTACTCTGCGCCAGGCGATCCGTGTGGAAGGTGACGCCCTGCCCTCATCGAAAGGAGTGCTGTAATGAATGTGGTGATTCTGGATACCGGATGCGCCAACCTGAACTCCGTGAAGTCGGCCATTACACGCCATGGCTATGCGCCAGCGGTGAGCCGTGACCCGGATGTGGTGCTGCGTGCAGACAAGCTCTTCTTACCCGGCGTGGGTACCGCGCAGGCGGCGATGGATCAGATCCACGCGCGCGGGTTGGTTGATCTCATCAAAGCCTGTACCCAACCGGTGCTTGGCATTTGCTTAGGGATGCAGTTACTGGGCCGCCGCAGTGAAGAGACCAACGGCGTCGACCTGCTCGGGATTATTGACGAAGACGTGCCCAAAATGGCCGATCACGGTCTTCCTCTGCCCCACATGGGCTGGAACCGCGTTTACGCAAAAGCGGGCGACAGGCTGTTTCGCGGTATCGAAGACGGGGCTTATTTTTACTTCGTCCACAGCTATGCCATGCCGGTCAACCCATACACTATTGCGCAGTGCAACTACGGCGAACCTTTCACCGCTGCGGTACAAAAAGACAATTTCTTCGGCGTGCAGTTTCACCCGGAACGCTCAGGTGCCGCAGGCGCTCAGCTGCTGAAAAACTTCCTGGAGATGTGATGATTATTCCCGCTTTAGATTTAATTGACGGCACGGTTGTTCGTCTCCATCAGGGTGATTACGGCCAGCAGCGCGACTACGGTAACGATCCGCTGCCACGCCTGCAGGATTATGCCGCACAGGGTGCACAGGTGTTGCACCTGGTTGATTTGACCGGAGCGAAAGACCCGGCAAAACGCCAGATCCCACTGCTCAAAAAACTGGTGGCTGGCGTGGAGGTTCCCGTGCAGGTTGGTGGTGGTGTGCGTACTGAAGAGGATGTCGCAGCCCTTCTGGATGCAGGGGTTGCGCGCGTCGTGGTTGGTTCTACCGCCGTCAAAGACCCTGAAAGGGTGAAAGGCTGGTTCCGCCGCTTTGGTGCTGATGCGCTGGTGCTGGCGCTGGATGTCCGCATCGACGAACAGGGTAATAAGCAGGTTGCCGTCAGCGGCTGGCAGGAGAATTCCGGCATCACGCTGGAAGCGCTGGTTGATCTTTATCTGCCCGTTGGCCTGAAGCACGTACTGTGTACGGATATCTCCCGCGACGGGACGCTGGCCGGCTCTAATGTCTCGCTGTATGAAGAGGTCTGCGCGCGTTATCCGCAGGTGGCATTCCAGTCGTCCGGCGGAATTGGCGACTTAGCCGATATCACTGCGCTGCGCGGTACTGGCGTGCAAGGTGTGATCGTAGGGCGTGCCTTACTGGAAGAAAAATTTACTGTGACGGAGGCGATTCAATGCTGGCAAAACGGATAATCCCTTGTCTGGACGTACGTGACGGCCAGGTGGTGAAAGGCGTGCAGTTCCGCAACCACGAGATCATTGGTGACATTGTCCCTCTGGCAAAACGCTATGCCGATGAAGGTGCAGACGAGCTGGTGTTTTACGATATCACCGCCTCCAGCGACGGCCGCGTAGTGGATAAAAGCTGGGTGTCACGCGTGGCAGAGGTTATTGATATTCCGTTCTGTGTGGCGGGCGGGATTAAATCAGCGGAAGACGCGGCCCAAATTCTCTCTTTCGGTGCCGACAAGATTTCCATTAACTCCCCTGCGCTGGCAGACCCGACGTTAATCACCCGTCTTGCTGACCGCTTCGGTGTACAGTGTATTGTCGTGGGGATCGACACCTGGTACGACGCCGAAACCGGCAAGTACCACGTCAACCAGTACACTGGCGATGAGAGCCGGACGCGTATGACCCAATGGGAGACGCTGGACTGGGTGCAGGAAGTACAAAAACGTGGCGCGGGTGAAATCGTGCTAAATATGATGAACCAGGACGGCGTGCGTAACGGTTATGACCTGGAGCAACTGAAGAAAGTACGCGCGGTTTGCCACGTACCGCTGATTGCCTCCGGTGGAGCAGGAACGATGGAGCACTTCCTGGACGCTTTCCGAGATGCGAACGTTGACGGTGCGCTGGCGGCCTCCGTGTTCCACAAACAGATTATTAATATTGGCGAGTTAAAAACGTACCTGGCCGGCCAGGGCGTGGAGATCAGGGTATGTTAACAGAGCAACAACAGGCACAACTGGACTGGGAAAAAACTGACGGATTACTGCCAGTGGTTGTCCAACATGCCGTTTCAGGCGAAGTGTTGATGCTGGGGTATATGAACCAGGAGGCGCTGACGAAAACCCTCGACAGCGGCAAAGTCACCTTTTACTCGCGCACTAAGCAGCGCTTGTGGACGAAAGGGGAAACCTCTGGCCATTTCCTGAACGTGGTCAGCATTACGCCAGACTGCGATAACGATACCCTGCTGGTGCTGGCGAACCCCATTGGCCCAACCTGCCATAAGGGCACCAGCAGTTGCTTCGGCGAAGCAAGCCATCAGTGGCTGTTCCTGTATCAACTGGAACAGTTACTGGCTGAGCGTAAAACAGCTGACCCGGCAAGTTCCTATACGGCTAAGCTGTATGCGAGTGGTACCAAGCGTATTGCGCAGAAAGTTGGGGAAGAAGGTGTTGAAACGGCGCTGGCTGCAACCGTGCACGACCGGGAAGAGCTGACTAACGAAGCGTCAGATTTGATATATCACCTGCTGGTGCTGTTGCAGGATCAGGATCTGGATTTAACGACAGTGGTTGAGAATTTGCGTAAGCGTCATAAATGAAAAAAGACCGGGGAAACCCGGTCTTTTTTTGTCTGCAGGTCTGCAACTCAGTCTTTTAGCTTGTAGCTTCGCAGCGCATGGCGTCCCAGTACCACACCGGAACCAATAATCCCACCGAGCAGCACCGCCAGAATAAGTGTAATGACCTTTTTCGGGCTATCACGACGAATTGGCAAATCCGGCTTCATCACATAACGATAGACATGAATCGTCTCTGGCTTAACGTTCAGATTCTGAATATCAAGCAGGTTTTGCTTAGTCTGGTAATACGCAGGAGAGAAGACCAGCGGACGAGATGATTCGTTATCAATCATCGATTTCAGCGCTTCACTCCCCAACAGGAACATGGTTTCCTGGGTCACATCCTGCGTTTGCTGCATTTGCGGTGAAGTGATTTTCGCCGCTTCAGCGTTTTTAAGTGATTCAGTAATTTGTTTGATACGCAGATCCTTCTGCTCCTGGGCCACTTTCGTCTGGTTTTCCAGAGAGTCGTTCAGGGTGCGGATCTGTTGCTTGATGTTGTCCTTAAGGTCAACATCAAGTTCTTTAGCCGTTTGCTCATCAACCTGCTGAATGTACTGTGCCAGTTGCTTTTGAGCTGCCTCTGCGGATACGCTGGTATAGGAAACACTTAACGGTAGTGCCTGTCCAGTTACTATTGGCCCTATAGTCAGTTTTTCAGGAACTTCCTGGTTTTCAAGCGCTTGTGATAACGCAGAGAAAGAGGAGTTGAAGCGGCCAATAACCCGCGTTTGAATATCGAGCATTGAGGGGGCAGCGCTACCGTAGAGGATGTTCAACGCATTGGAATACGTTGCAATTTGAGCCACATCAGGCTGAGCAATAATCGCGGTCGAGGTCCATTTTTCTTTCGCGACTGATAAATACCCAACAGCAAGAACGATGAAAACGACAACAAACGTTGCTATCGTCCCCTTCCCACGCCACAGTTGCAGCACTAAATCAAGTAAATCAATTTGCTCCGGGTCATTGCTTCGATTGACCAGGCTATTGTTGTTCTGCGTCATACAATCCCTAACAGATAAAAAGGGCAAAAATAGTTATGTGTGCATAGTGTATCTCGTCCTGGCGATTTTTCTATAAGAATCCGATGAGTCATATCAGAAAGATGGGTTATGTAACTGGCATCCATCGCGCTATCATAGACCTAATCTGATGCGCTATGGCATCTGTAAGAACATGTGTTAATGAGGGAAGATATGAAGTTTCTGGTTACTGGTGCAGCAGGTTTTATCGGCGCGAATGTCAGCAAGCGACTCCTTGATGCCGGTCATCAGGTCATTGGCATTGATAATCTCAATGACTACTATGATGTCAGCCTCAAGCTGGCGCGCCTGGACCTGCTCAAATCCGACAATTTCATTTTCCACAAGCTGGATTTGGCAGACCGTGAAGGAATGGCCGCGTTGTTCTCTGATGAGAAATTTGACCGCGTGATCCATTTGGCCGCGCAGGCGGGCGTACGCTACTCCCTGGAAAACCCATATGCCTATGCCGATGCCAACCTGATTGGTCATCTTAACGTGCTGGAAGGCTGCCGCCATAACAAGGTTCAACACCTTCTGTACGCGTCCTCCAGCTCCGTTTACGGGCTCAATCGCAAGATGCCATTCTCTACCGATGACTCCGTCGATCATCCGGTTTCGCTCTATGCGGCAACCAAAAAAGCCAACGAGCTGATGTCGCATACCTATTCGCATCTGTACAACCTGCCCACTACTGGCCTGCGCTTCTTTACCGTGTATGGCCCGTGGGGACGCCCGGACATGGCGTTGTTTAAATTCACTAAAGCGATGATTGAAGGCAAAAGCATTGACGTCTACAACTACGGCAAGATGAAACGCGACTTCACCTACATTGATGACATCGCCGAAGCCATTCTCCGCCTGCAGGATGTTATTCCTCAGGCCGATGCTAACTGGACGGTTGAAACCGGTTCACCAGCAAGCAGTTCTGCACCATATCGAATTTACAACGTCGGTAACAGCAGCCCTGTTGAGCTGATGGATTACATTACTGCCCTGGAAGATGCCCTGGGTAAAAAAGCAGACAAAAATATGATGCCGATCCAGCCGGGTGACGTACTGGACACCAGCGCCGATACCCAGCCACTCTATGACGTGGTCGGCTTCAAACCGCAAACCTCAGTCAAAGATGGGGTGAAGAACTTTGTGGACTGGTATCGTAATTTCTACAAGGTTTAAACCAAAAAAAACCCGGCAGCTAGCCGGGTTTTTTGTACGTATCAGACAGAGGATCAATCACTACCGAACAGATCGCGGGTATAAACTTTATCCGCCACATCCGCCAGCTCTTCAGCCATACGGTTAGAGATGATCACATCCGATTCTTTCTTAAAGGCGTCCAGATCACGCATAACACGAGAATGGAAGAACTCGTCTTCCTGCATTGCAGGTTCATAAATAACAACCTGAACGCCTTTCGCCTTAATACGTTTCATGATCCCTTGAATTGAAGAGGCGCGGAAGTTATCGGAACCACTCTTCATGATCAGGCGATACACACCCACCACTTTCGGCTGGCGAGCAAGGATAGAGTCGGAGATAAAATCTTTACGTGTACGGTTGGCGTCAACAATCGCCGAGATCAGGTTGTTTGGAACGGCCTGATAGTTGGCCAACAGTTGCTTGGTATCTTTTGGCAGGCAGTAGCCACCGTAACCAAACGACGGGTTGTTGTAGTGGTTACCGATACGTGGGTCGAGGCACACACCCTCAATGATCTGACGAGTATTCAGCCCCAGGCTCTCTGCATAGCTGTCCAGCTCGTTGAAGTAAGCCACGCGCATTGCAAGATAGGTGTTCGCGAAGAGCTTAATCGCTTCGGCTTCGGTAGAGTCGGTAAACAGCACCGAAATATCTTTCTTAATTGCCCCTTCCTGCAGCAGCGCAGCAAAACGCTCCGCACGCTCAGAGCGCTCGCCAATTACGATACGGGAAGGATGCAGGTTATCGTATAACGCCCTGCCCTCACGCAGAAACTCTGGCGAGAAGAAGACATTATCAATACCCAGCTTTTCTTTGATGGATTTGGTGAAGCCCACCGGAATGGTCGACTTGATAACCATCACTGCGTTCGGGTTAATCGCCGTAACGTCTTTGATGACCGCTTCAACGCTGGAAGTGTTGAAGTAGTTAGTTTTTGGGTCGTAATCGGTTGGCGTCGCGATGATGACATAATCCGCATTGCGGTAGGCATCTTCTTTGTCCGTGGTGGCACGGAAATTCAGCGGCTTGTTCGCCAGATACTCCTGGATCTCTTTATCCACAATCGGGGATTGCTTTTTGTTAAGCATATCCACTTTGGCCTGCACAATATCAAGCGCAACGACCTCGTGGTTCTGTGCAATCAGAATGCCGTTTGATAGACCAACATAACCTGTTCCGGAGATTGTTATTTTCATTCGCTAATGACTTCTGTGGGTTAACTGTACAGATGGCCGCCTGACCATCGCGAAAAACATAACTGTTGGGCTTTGTACCTCCTGGCCGACAGAACTGTCAAGGCAAACCAGGAGGAATCCCTGCCAGTGGACTGACATTCAGACTACTTCGAAGGACAACCACAAATTTTAGTGTAAAAAAAACCCGGAGATCATCTCCGGGTCTTGATTACAGTGGGGAGTTAACTCATTCCATCCACTCAGTATGGAACACACCTTCTTTATCTGTGCGCTTGTAAGTGTGCGCACCGAAGTAGTCACGCTGCGCCTGGATCAGGTTGGCAGGCAAGACGGCAGCACGATAGCTGTCGTAGTACGCCACTGCGGCGGAGAAGGTTGGAACCGGAATACCGTTCTGTACAGCGTAGGCAACAACGTCACGCAGCGCCTGCTGGTATTCGTCAGCAATTTTCTTGAAATACGGTGCCAGCAGCAGATTCGCGATGCCCGCATTTTCAGCGTAAGCATCTGTGATTTTCTGCAGGAACTGAGCACGAATGATGCAACCTGCGCGGAAGATCTTCGCGATTTCGCCGTAGTTCAGATCCCAGTTGTTCTCGTCTGATGCTGCGCGCAGCTGAGAGAAACCTTGCGCATAGGAGACGATTTTACCCAGATACAACGCACGACGGACCTTCTCAACGAATTCCGTTTTGTCCCCAGCGGATTTAGCTTGCGGGCCAGACAGCACTTTAGATGCGGCAACGCGCTGCTCTTTCAGAGAGGAGATATAGCGTGCGAATACGGATTCGGTGATCAGAGACAGTGGTTCACCCAGGTCCAGAGAACTCTGACTGGTCCACTTACCGGTACCCTTGTTCGCTGCTTCATCCAGAATCACATCAACCAGATATTTACCTTCTTCATCTTTCTTAGTGAAGATATCTTTGGTGATGTCAATCAGGTAGCTGTTCAGTTCACCTTTGTTCCACTCAGTAAAGGTTTCAGCCAGCTCTTCATTGGACAGATTCAGGCCGCCTTTCAGCAGGGAGTATGCTTCTGCGATCAGCTGCATATCGCCGTATTCGATACCGTTGTGAACCATCTTCACATAGTGACCTGCACCGTCCGCACCGATATAGGTTACGCACGGCTCACCATCTTCAGCCACAGCTGCGATTTTGGTCAGGATAGGCGCAACCAGTTCGTATGCATCTTTCTGACCGCCAGGCATAATGGATGGGCCTTTCAGTGCACCCTCTTCACCACCGGATACGCCGGTACCGATGAAGTTGAAGCCTTCAGCAGACAGTTCACGGTTACGACGGATGGTGTCCTGGAAGAAGGTGTTGCCACCGTCAATGATGATATCGCCTTTTTCCAGATAAGGTTTCAGGGAGTCAATGGCAGCATCTGTACCTGCGCCCGCTTTCACCATTAACAGGATACGACGAGGCGTTTCCAGAGACTCAACGAACTCTTTCACCGTATAGAAAGGAACCAGTTTCTTGCCAGGATTCTCGGCAATCACTTCTTCAGTCTTATCACGGGAGCGGTTGAAAACGGAGACGGTATAACCACGGCTTTCGATGTTGAGCGCCAGGTTGCGCCCCATCACTGCCATACCGACAACGCCGATCTGTTGCTTGGACATTACATACTCCTGTCAGGTGTGGTCACCGCGACTTATGCGCGGCTAAAATGTGCTGTTGATGTTAACTCAGTATTGTTTAGCTTGGTAGCATCGTCATTTAAGATAACAAACAAACGCTGCTAAACAGCAAGTTTCGTTCATATAGCCAGAGATACTTTTTACGGATAATGCCCGATATGTTTAATTCTTAGCCCTTGAAATATTATAAAGCATTGAGAGCATTGTTTTAGGGAGTAGACGAGGAACAGAACGCATCAAGAAAACGCATATCCCGGGGATGAAAGACTGAAATCCAAGCTTTTTCTTAAGCATAAAAAGCTCCCACTCGCTTTTAATATATTTAATCCCCTTCCTTCTCCCCACCATCCCATTGCCAACACGAGCTTTAACGAGCGAGCTATCGACATTCTCTACTTTATATCCTTTAGCAATAACTCTAAGCCAAAGGTTATAATCCTCCATAAGGAAGTGGTGTTGATAACCGCCAAGCGATAAAATTTTATTTTTTCTAAAAACCACAGTCATATGATTGAATGGGTTTTTTATCTTACAACTCTCACGAATTTCAGCCTGAGATAATGGAACTTTCCTAACTGATTTAATTGTATTCTCGCACACTTCAAATTCATCAATTCCAGATCCTAACAATATAAGGTCTTTATCACTAAAGAAAAGAGGTATTTGTTTCTGAAAACGTTCAGGGAGGCAAATGTCATCCGAATCCATTCGGGCAACAATATCAAATGAACAGTGTGCAAGACCTTTATTTAAAGCATTACCTAACCCAACATTTACTGGCAGCCTGACTATATTGACATTTAATTTTTCAGACCATTTTAATACAACATTTTCCAGGTCTGCATTAAGTGGGCCATCAAAAACACAAACAATTTCCGTCGGCAATAATGATTGATTTGCAAGGCTTGCAAAACATGAGTCAAGATAAACTGGATCTTCTTTGTAGTATAAAGACATTAATACGCTAAATGATCCTGAAGTATCATTCATTAAGATTTACCTGCGCAGATAAGAGCCTAAAGATCATATAGTAAAATGCATAGCACGAAAAAGCATAGAATACATAATCACCAAAGACATAACAACAAGAAAGTCCCGTAGCAAGCAAAATGAAATAATAGACATATCGCCCACTTTTTTTATTGGTCAGGAAAAAACCTTTAAAAAAATCAAAATTAAATCTACTCTCAGCACATCTTTCAAGTGTATTTATAAGAGGAAATAATAAAATCATAAAAATGATAATATAGGAATCATTCAGTCCTGTAAACAACAATACTGGCGAACAATATCTTAAAGTAACCAATATAAAATGCAATGGTATATTTAATCTACTTCTGACTGAGTTATATAGTGCATATGCTGGAATTATTGCCCAACTTGACAGCAAAAAGACCAATGTTTTCTCATAAAAGGAGAGCGCAAGGGTTATTATCAATGCAACAAGAAAACGAAAACAATAAATATTATATTTATTATTTTCATAAAATTGTAATTGCTGATAATCAAGTCTCAATGTTGGCGAAATTTCTTTTTTTATTGTTTCTGCATCATTATATATATATCCAATCTCATATAGGTTATAGACCAAAAGGATACCCAAGAGAGACTTGAATAAATTAATATAATTAAATTCTGGAGACACAAACAAAAAAGACAAAGAAACAGGAACCACATAAATTATAATCCATGAGGAAAGTCTTGCGATTGTCCGAAACCTAGTTTGCTTAGAATACCAGAATGGAAGATAAAAGATATTATAGTCTTTCACAATCACTCGCTCTTAATCAGATCAATAAGCCCATCATAGTTGATAAGTCTAATATTATTATCAATAAATGCTTTTTCATTCTTCAAGTTCGGAACACCGAAACCATAGCTGCACGATTTCAATATTTTAATATCTTGAATATTATCACTGATAAAACAATAAGCATTATTGTTTTGCTCAACATCATCAAAAATTTTATTCTTATTAAAAAGGAGATCAAGGGTGATACGCCCCTGACAGTTGCCGTCTTTGTATGCAAGTTTACTGCTGTAGCAATTAATCGCATAATGCGATGCGACAACCTCGACAATGAAATCTAAGGAAGCAGAAATAATTGTTACCGGAATATGCTTACTTTTAGCACATTGCATAACATCAACAAGCTCCTTATTCTCTATGAAAATGCCATTGACTAGCATCCATTTCACATGTTCTCTAAGAAAATCTATGCTGTATCCATTTAAAAAGCGAATCGCAATTCTTCGATTTAGATCTATTTTAGCTGAAAACAATAATTTAAATATTACCCTCATAAAAAATGAGGTGCTGAGTTTTCTGTAAAACCAATAGCGATTATTTTTGTGGTGGCTAAAGAAGGAATCCAGGAACATGAACGTTGTGTTGCCTTTGATTAAGGTATCACACAAATCAACGTATACATGCTTAAACATTACTTTCTCCAATCAAAAAGTAGCCTGGCAAGGCCGACATATAAATATTTAGACTTAATACTTAATATAACTTTAGGCAGAAGTTTTAACGCATCTTTCTTGGAAGTCGAACCAAAATTAGAGAAATGTTCGAGATAGATAAAATGAAGTGCTTTTTCATAAAAGGCTTCATCTTTGTAATCATTTAAGATTTTTATTTTTTCTAGCATCATCATTTTGTAACGAGTATGAGTGTTATTATCATGAACTCGATACATTGTCAGGAGGTAAGGAATAGTAATAAACTTATAACCTGCATTGAGGAGTTTAAAATATAGCCAGATATCTTCAATTCTGATCTCTTTTGGGAAATTTATTGAGTCATTTTTAAAAACATCTGCTCTATATAATTGCGTTGGGGAATATAAACATATCCTATTCGTCAGTATATCGTTGAGTGTCCACCATTTAAAATCGACCATAGGTAGCAAACCACGCTTGTTGATTGAGCCATCGCTATTGATTCTTATCATATTACCAAAGCAAGCAATGGCCTCAGGTTCGTTTCTTAACGCATTAACTTGTAATTCAATTCGGTTCGATACCATAATATCATCACTAGCAAAGAAACTTACAAACTCTCCACTAGCATATTTTAAACCTTCATTAATCCCGCCTGTAATACCCGTATTATTTTCAAGATAAATTACTTTTACGTTATCCACATCTTTGTATTTTTTTAATATCTCAGGAGTGGTATCCGAAGAGTTATTATCGACGATAATAAGTTCAATATCCTTATAAGTCTGACATAATATACTTTCGATTGCACTTTCTATAAACTGGTCATGATTATAAGATATTATAATGATAGAGACCCTATCACTCTGGTACTGCATGCTTTCTTCTCCTGTCGAGAATTGACAATAGCAAATAGATAATAAAAACTAAAATCAGCTGTGTATTAAACAGCATTGCATTAAAACTACTGAGAACGGTTGTTACGGACACAACGTAAAAACTATAAAAACTCATTGTTAATAAAGTTTTTTCTTTTGCTCTAAAATAGATGCATAACAAACTATTTACTATTCCACCATACATACTTCCGAGAACAATACCCATGTAACCGAAATTAGAAAAAGTCTCATGTGCAAAAAAACCATTTACATTCCAACCACCATTCGCCACCATACTTGGCAAATATTGGTTCATGAATATCTCTGATGCCCTGGCTGTTGGAGTGATATTTAGTATTTTATTAAAAACAGTATCCATACTGGATAAACCCAATGTGTTATGGGAAGAAAAGTAATCTGCCGCATAAAACACCGCTGCCTCTTGAGCTATAAATAACCTCTCAACAAGAATATAAAGAAGGTAGTCAGAATTATCAAATTGGAAAAGAACAACATACATTACTAATATCAAAGAGAATATTGACAATGAGGAAAGCAAATAAATTTTTTTACTAATTTTCCTTACGGATGAATATGATACCAAAAGCCCCAAAAAATAAAAAACCAGAGGTGCTTTCTCTCCGTTTATAGTCAATGTTAATATTGAAATAAAAGTAATGAAAATAAAAAGTAGAAACTGTTTTTTGAATCTTAAATATGAAATAAAACAATAATATGAAAGAATTATAGGTATAACACCTGCTAATGTTTTGAAATATCCAATTCCCGAATAATTTTTTGTCACTTCTAATCGACGTATAGCGATTTGATCCGCAGAAGCTCCCTGGAAGGCCATAAACAATGGCGCTGGATAAATTGATATTATGTAATATACAACTAATGCACAAGATAATATAAAGAGTGTTAGTGTTACCTTACGACTGCTCATCATCATAGCGCGGGAATAATAATTTTCCCAGCGAACGACTCCTGAACGCTGCCCGGAACATAATGAACACAAGACTTCAGCAATAAAAGCAGAAAGAAAGAATATAAAGAAAGAAATAGTAGTGATAAATAAACCAAGACTTTTTGCCTCAGTATTATTTGCGATTGGCTCTATAAAAAATGAATCATCCATGGTACCAGAATGTATTATAAATGATCCAATAACACAGAATAGCAACATAGACCAGTAAAGAACACAATAATAGTTGAGCCTTTTAAAATGAAATACACCCAAGTAGTACCCAGGAATAAAACTCAGCATTATTATAAGGAAATTTAGAGCAAACTCCATCTAGGATGCCTTTTTATATATGGACTGATAAAAGAAAATTGATGTGAATATCAGATATATAAAGTACGTTGCAGCATATGCCAAAGAAAGATAATGCCATGACATAAAATAAACAATTATGATCGTTGATACTGCAAGGACAATCGCTGATAAGATTTCACATGCTATAAAGACCTTCCATTTTTCTTTCGTCAATAGTGCAAAAGAGAAAATCCAGCTAAAAACTTTGAAAAAATCCCCAACCATCTGCCAACCAAACAGCGGCGACATGTTAATAAATGAAGGAGTAAAGAGTATATTTATGATATAAAATTTTAAATAAAAAACACAAAAACACCCAATAGCTGTAACTGGCACTAACAATTTAGATATATTGACTAGCTCGTGCTTATATTTCCTTTTCTCATGTGTTTCAGATAGTTTTGGCAAGTAATATAGGGTTAGTGTAGTTGTTGCTAACATAATATTTATTGCACTTATTCGGTTAATGGCTTCCCAATAACCGGATACTTCCCAGGAAATATTAGTACCTATAAAGTTTCTAAGAAACATCTGAGTTAAAGGAACAGCTAAAGATGAGAACAAAGCCATAAAAGCAAATCGACTAAGTCCTTTGACAATAGACTTGTTTAAATTTCCCGCAAAAAAACGAACCTTGAACCATTTTTGTTTAATAAAATATGAGAAGGTTATTATAAAATTTAATGATTGATTTATTGTTAATGCTATCAAGGCACCTTTCAGGCCCATTGTAAATGCAAAAAGCCCAGTCACTACTAGAACTAATATACTACTTGATATATTAAGCAATACATAAGCTTTTATTTCCTTCATCCCATTTAGAATAGCCATTAAATAGCTATTCAACATCATAAACACAAATGAGGTAGCAAGCCAGTATGAAAGATTATTATCTATTTTGTCATTAAAAAAAATAGTATTTATATCTTTAAAAAAGATCAAAATAATGATTGAAACAAACAAGCTAGAAACAATACTGACAGTTCCAGCAGTTTTCCAAACACCTATTAATTCCTTTTCCTCATTTACATTTTGAGTTGTATATTTTGTAATGCCATTTGCAATTGAGCCTGCGGAAAATGTAGCAAGTGTTTGAACAAAACTCTGATACTGACCTATTATGGCATAACCACCAGGACCGACATAAATAGCTAGGACTTTGTTAAGTCCTAGCATAGTCAGCATTTTAATTATTACAGAGATCCCATTATAAAAACTGACTTTAATTAAATTCATGATTAGCAGTCAAATTTATTTAATACATCAATGACATAGCTAACTTGCTCTTCTGTAAGAGTGGGATCCATTGGAATTGAAATTACTTCGCGGTGTAACTCTTCACTAAGCGGGAAACTCAGCTCCTTGAGTTCTTTATAAGCCAGCTGCCGATGAGGTGGCGTTGGATAATGAATAACAGTCTGGATATCATTATCTGTCAAGTAACGCTGAAGTGCATCCCTGTTCTTTGTCCTGATGACAAAGAGATGCCATACATGATGTTCTTCACAGGTAATAGTTGGGAGTATTATTAATTCATTTTTAATTTCTTTTAAATAGCGATTTGCGATATTCCGTCTAATACGAATATCTTCATCCAAATAGTTAAGTTTTACATTCAGGAAGGCTGCCTGTATTTCATCCAACCGGCTATTCACACCTTTGAAATCATGTTTATATTTTACTTTTGAACCATAATTCCTCAAATAACTTACCGTATCTGCTAATTCAGTATCATTAGTAGTTATAGCACCAGCATCACCCAGCGCGCCAAGGTTCTTGCCAGGGTAAAAACTAAACCCGGCGGCATCACCCCAACTTCCTGCTTTTCTACCATTGATTGAAGCACCATGAGCCTGGGCGCTGTCTTCCAATACTAATAGGTTATTATCTCTTGCAAAATTCATGATTTCGTCCATTGGGGAAATCAAGCCATAGAGATGGACAGGGAGTATTACCCGCGTATTGGCAGTAATTTGGGATTTAATATTCTCAATTGAGAGATTATAGCTGGACTCATCTGGTTCAACTAAAACAGGCTTTAACCCTGCCTCACTGATGGCCAGAATTGAAGCTATATAAGTATTGGCCGGGACAAGTACTTCATCATTTCGTTTTACTTTGCCCAGTTCTTGCCATGCTTTAAGAGTTAATGTCAGAGCGTCAAGCCCATTAGCAACACCTATGGCATGCTTCACGTTACAATACTTCGCGAAGCTTTCCTCAAATGCATTTAATTCTGTTCCTGAGATATACCATCCACTTTCAATAACTCGTACTGCAGCTTTAATTAATTCATTATTATAACGTGCGTTGGACTTCTGTAAATTAAGAAAATCAATCATTCTGCCTCCAAAAATTTCACGATTCTTGCTGGATTACCTAAAACCAGAGCATTGTCAGGAACATCTTTCGTTACAACAGAGCCTGCTCCAATCATACAATTGCGCCCAATCTTTACCCCTGGTAGAATGGTCGAATTTGCGCCAATCGATGAATTCTCACCAATTATAGTTTCATAAAATTGTGTATCATAATTTTTAGAACGAGGATATTTATCATTAGTAAAAGCAACGCAAGGGCCAATAAATACATTGTCATGAACCCTTACACCATCCCAGATATAAACACCCGATTTAATAGTTACTGAATTTCCAATGACAACGTCATTTTCGATAAAGCAGTTAGCACAAACATTGCAATTTTTTCCAATTATTGCATCTTTAAGGACAACAACAAATTGCCATATATTTGTACCTTCACCAATAGATGTTGACTGGACATCACTTAGTTTATGTATAAACATCATTTTGCCGCCAATTTAAATGTATCATAATCTCTGATATAATCAGATTCATCATACTCATTACTGGCTAAAACCATTAATACACAGTCGTCAGAAAAATCTGACATTTCCCTCCAGATTAATGAACTAACAAGTAATCCTTGAGCTGGATTATCCAAAAGAACACTTACTCTTTCGTATCCATCATCTAGCGTAAAACGACACGATCCTCTGACAGGAACAACCAACTGTTTCAGATTTTTATGGGCATGGTAGCCTCTGATTACACCTTTTTTTGTATCAAAAATGTAATAAACACGCCTAATTTCAAAGTCAATATTCTTATCTCTTTCTAAAGAGACAAGAGCCCCCCTATCATCACCATGAACCTGTAATGGGATAAGTTGGATATTCATAAGTCACCCTACTAATTTTATTAAATACTGACCATAATCATTCTTACAAAGTTGCTGGCCTCTTTTGAATAGATTTTCTTTTGTGAGCCAACCATTTCTCCAGGCGATTTCTTCAGGGCAAGCAACCATCATGCCCTGGCGCTTTTGGACCGTTTCAACAAAACTGCCAGCTTCAATCAAGCTATCATGAGTACCTGTATCAAGCCATGCAAATCCGCGGCCTAATAATTCAACATTCAAATTATTATTATGAAGATACACTTCGTTAACAGTTGTTATTTCCAGTTCACCTCTGGACGATGGTTTAATATTTTTCGCAATATTAATTACATCATTATCATAAAAATAAAGGCCTGTCACTGCCCAGTTGGATTTAGGTTTTTTCGGTTTTTCTTCAATACTCAGTGCTTTAAAATTGGCATCAAATTCCACGACACCAAACCGTTCAGGATCCATTACCTGGTAGCCAAAGACCGTTGCACCACTGACTCTGCTACTTGCCATTTGCAGTTTTGGTGTAAAACCCTGGCCGAAGAAAATGTTGTCGCCTAAAACAAGGCAAACTGAATCATTACCAATGAATTCCTCACCAATTATAAATGCCTGTGCAAGGCCATCTGGGCTTGGTTGGATGGCATAACTCAGATTAACTCCAAACTGACTTCCATCACCTAACAGCCTGACAAATCCAGCCTGATCTTCTGGTGTCGTAATAATTAAAATATCTTGTATACCCGCCAGCATTAGCACCGACAGTGGGTAATAAATCATAGGTTTATCATATATAGGGAGTAATTGTTTAGAAACCCCCATAGTAATTGGATAAAGCCTTGTTCCAGAGCCACCAGCAAGAATAATGCCTTTCATTAATTATTATCTCCATATTGTTTAGAAAGCCAGGAAGCATACGCTCCACTTTTTACATTATTGACCCACTGCTCATTCGCTAAATACCACATTACCGTTTTACGAATACCACTTTCAAAGGTTTCCTTTGGCTTCCAGCCTAGCTCATTACCAATTTTCGCTGCATCAATTGCATAGCGACGATCGTGTCCTGGGCGATCTTTGACATAGGTGATCTGATCGCGGTACGAACCTTCTTTTGGCACAATTTCATCCAACAAGTCGCAAATGGTATTAACTACATCAAGGTTCTGTTTTTCATTATGACCACCGATGTTATAGGTTTCGCCAATTTGCCCCTGAGTCACAACGGTGTACAATGCACGGGCATGATCTTCCACATACAGCCAGTCACGAATTTGGTCACCTTTGCCATAAATTGGCAGGGCCTTACCTTCCAACGCATTCAAAATAACCAGCGGGATCAATTTCTCAGGGAAGTGATACGGTCCGTAGTTATTTGAACAATTGGTAACAATAGTAGGAAAACCGTAGGTACGTAGCCACGCGCGAACCAGATGGTCACTGGAAGCTTTTGACGCAGAATAAGGGCTGCTTGGCGCATAAGCGGTGGTTTCAGTGAAGAGTGGCAGCTCGGCTGATGCAAGGTTCTCATCAGGGTGTGGCAAGTCACCATATACTTCATCCGTTGAGATGTGATGAAAACGGAAGGCTTTCTTCGCTATGTCATCCAGCGTGGACCAGTACGCACGAGCAGCTTCCAGAAGCACATAAGTGCCGACGATATTGGTTTCGATAAACGCTGCCGGGCCGGTAATAGAACGATCGACGTGGCTTTCAGCGGCCAGATGCATCACAGCATCTGGCTTATGCTCTGCGAAGATACGATCCATTGCATTTTTGTCACAAATATCCGCATGTTCAAAGGCATATCGGTCGCTATCGCTGACTTCACTAAGCGACTCAAGGTTACCGGCATAGGTCAACTTATCCACATTGACGACATTGTCCTGGGTATTTTTAATAATATGTCGTACAACCGCTGAGCCGATAAAGCCGGCCCCGCCCGTCACAAGAATTTTCACGTTATCTGTTCCATCTATTAGACATGTGTAGATATTGGTACTCTGAAACCCTGCTAATAATCGTGATTCCAGAAATTATGCACGCTACCGCCCCTGGCTTGACAGCTACCAGTGCACTGAGCGAAGTTTGAATATGTCATTTGCTGTGGTCTGAAACCGGATCGAAATTGCCGCTAGACAACTGCAAAACTGGCGCTAATTGTCGTCCTATTCGACTGAAGAAACAAGCACAAATCGTTACAAATCAGCCCAAAAACGCACCAGATAACTTGCTGTTATTATTGATTTTTATAATAAAAAACGACAACCACCATTCTGATTACATAATGACTTAACAGAGTAGTGGTTGCCGTTTATGTTAGCGCAGAGGTATATCAGTCGTTAGCCAGCAATTTCTCAATTCGGCTTCGGAACTTCGTCCCTTCCTTCAGGTTACGCAGCCCGTAGTTCACAAATGCCTGCATATACCCCATTTTCTTACCGCAGTCGTAGCTGTCGCCGGTCATCAGCATGGCATCAACAGACTGTTTTTTCGCCAGCTCGGCAATTGCATCAGTCAGTTGAATACGGTCCCAGGCACCTGGCTCGGTTTTTTCCAGTTCGGTCCAGATATCCGCATTGAGGACATAACGTCCTACCGCCATCAAATCGGAATCCAGCGTCTGTGGCTGATCCGGTTTTTCGATGAACTCAACGATACGGCTCACCTGCCCTTCCGTCTCCAGCGCTTCTTTTGTCTCAATAACCGAGTACTCAGAAAGGTCGCCATCCATGCGTTTAGCCAGTACCTGGCTACGACCGGTTTCATTAAACCGTGCGACCATTGCCGCCAGGTTGTAACGCAGCGGATCTGCAGAAGCACTATCGATAATGATATCCGGCAGTACCACGATAAACGGATTGTCACCGACAATCGGGCGAGCGCACAAAATGGAATGCCCCAGACCCAGCGGCTGCGCCTGACGCACGTTCATGATGGTCACGCCAGGAGGACAGATAGACTGAACTTCCGCCAGCAGCTGACGCTTTACGCGCTGCTCAAGCAACGCTTCGAGTTCATAAGAGGTGTCGAAGTGGTTCTCTACTGCATTCTTGGAAGAATGTGTAACCAGGACGATTTCTTTGATACCTGCAGCAACAATCTCATCGACGATGTATTGAATCATCGGTTTGTCGACGATCGGTAGCATCTCTTTAGGAATGGCTTTTGTGGCTGGCAGCAAATGCATGCCCAGACCCGCTACCGGAATGACTGCTTTCAAATTAATCATTATTTCTTCCACCTTAAAATGGTTGACGAAGTATAGACCTGACCAGGAAGAATGCCTGATTAATGAAGTCTACTGCGCCTCATGCAAATCATGTTTCGAGCTGAAACTCACACTACTTAAGCTCATTACGCCTCAAGTGTGACCCAGAATTGTCGGAAACCCTACCGCAAAAGGTAATTAATCGCCTGTTTCCGACAAATCGCACTAATCAGGCGTTACTCAGACATGAAGGTGATGTCATCTTTCTTTTCATGGACAAACTCATACTTCAATGTACGGTCTAATCCCTGAGACAAGGTATACGGCGCGTTAAAACCTGAGCTGTGCACTTTGCTGGCATCGAACTGGGTGGTCGCACAGAATTTTTTTACCCGCACAGAACTGATTGCATATTTTTTTCCGGTGATTTTGCTAAGAATATCAAAGCAATACCCACCAACCATACCCAGTGGGTACGGCAAATGAACTGATGGGATCTTCTTGCTAAGACTCTTTTCAACTTCAGATACTAACTGATTCATGTTCAGATCGGGCTTGTCGACATAGTTGTATACATCATAGCCAGCCTTGACGTTCGCCAGCTTGAATTTGATAAACCCGACAATATTCCCAACGTAAGCCATTGATTTATAGTTGGTGCCTGCACCAACCATAGCAAATTTGCCACCCGCAATTTGCTTCAGGAGGTTGTATACGTTGCCGCGATTACGTTCTCCAAAGATTACCGTTGGTCGCACAATAGTCAAAGAACGTTCCTGAGGCGATTTATCGAACCATTCGCGTAAAACCTCTTCGGCTTGCCATTTGCTTTTGCCGTAGTGGTTGAAAGGATCTTGAGGATGCGTTTCATCAGGATTGACTTTATTAAGGCCATAAACGGCAACTGAGCTGGTAAAAATAATGTTTTTGACATTATTTTTTTCCATTGCAGCCAAAACGTTACGCGTGCCTTGAACATTGACATCATAGTAGAGCGACGTTGGGCTCACATCATCGCGATGTTCAGCCGCCAGGAGCACCACCGTGTTAAACCCTGCGAGAGCCTGATCGAGTTGTTCCTGGTTTCGGACATCACCAGTGACAGTGATATCAGGATAGAAGTGACTTTGCTGCTTATCGAAGTTTGTTACGTCAAATTCATTCCGGGCAATCTCAATCAAACGTGTCCCAACAAAGCCAGACGCGCCAATAAACAAAACTTTATCGTTCATAAACCACTCAATGCGTTATGTGTTCTGGGCAAACCCACGGTTGGTACTATCTTCCGTAAGGCACCGCTCTAGATAAGACGTATGTTGCAAATAATGGCACGGATTATAGACCCTAAATGGGCCGAGTTCAGTAACAAAATTTAGGGGGATCATCGAACTCAACCGAACGTCCCCATCTTAATTTATTTGCCCTGGCTGGGAAGCACAAAATTCAGCCGTTCCGTATTCACCACCAACTGATCGACACGGTCGATATCTACCGAACTCTGCCCTTTCTCGTTTACCGCCTTGATGTTTGCCATCGACAGCAACGTCTCGTCTTTTGCCATAAACTTCCCGCGTACATCTTTGCGCAGATCAAAGTTCATCTTCAGCGCAGGTCCAATAGCAGCCTCCTGCATCACATTGATATTGCGTAAGAAAAGATGCTGTGGTTTGTTGTGCAGTTCCAGCGTGGCGCGCTGTATGTCAACGTTGGTAATGGCGACGAACGAGGTGGCATTACCGGATGAAATCTGTATTCCGCGCAACTTATAGTCAAGCTGACGATTATCAAGGCGAATATCGCTAAGCCTGAAGTTTTGTGGAATCGACAGATAATCCCCCTTTATTACACCATAGCCGATTAACATTCCGGCGCTATTGACCATATCAACATTATCGATGACGAAATTGTCACAGCCATAAATGGCGACGGTGGCGTTGTCTATTCCCGCCTTTTTGCTGAAATCCGGCGTGATATTTTTTGCCTTTATATTCCGAATGATAAAGTGCTTCCCGTTCTCGACGTGCACTAGCTGACGGCAATTGCTGCCCGTGATATTCGCCACCACAAAGTTCTTCACGGTCTGCTTTTCCGGGTAGTCGTTGTCGTAGGTGCTGCCGGCAAGGCCAATACCTATCCCCCAGTTGGTCTTACCGTTGGTGCAGTTGATATTGTCAATCACATGGT
The DNA here is from genome assembly GCF_046622475.1 of Enterobacter sp. LM3. Classification (NCBI taxonomy): domain Bacteria; kingdom Pseudomonadati; phylum Pseudomonadota; class Gammaproteobacteria; order Enterobacterales; family Enterobacteriaceae; genus Enterobacter; species Enterobacter sp. LM3. Next base: position 268,422 of record NZ_JBJURN010000002.1, read on the forward strand.
CGGAGATCAGGATATTGCGGTCGTTGATGGCCACGTTCCACTCAATGGCATCCCCCTGCAAATGGCTGAATCGACTGTTAGTAATACGGGCACCATCAACCTGGTTATAGAACCCCTGGCGCAGAATGGCGTAGTTGGCCTGGCTCACGCTGATATTATCAATCACCAGATTACGCATAACAGCAGGCTGCTTACCGCCGATGAAAATCTGCGCGACAGGGCCAAAACCGCTCATCGCCAGCCCTTTTATCTCGCAGTCAGAGCCGCGAACATCCAGCGTGATGTTCTCCGTGCGTCCCGCGCCTTCGCCAATGACTTTGCTCCCTTCCTGCAGGACAAAACGTCCCCGGCCATTCCCTTTCAATGCCCCCCGGATCAGCAGCGTTTTGCCGTCGGGAATGAAAATCCCGGTATTGATGTTTTCACAGGTGAATCCGGCAGGGACAACGACGGTATCGCCTTCGCTAAACGCTTGCTTAAACGCGGCGATCCAGTCGTTATTGTTGTACTGATTCACAGAGACCGTCTTCCCGGCTGCCGCGTTCGCCGCACGGGAGGACAACAACGGCATGGCTGCCAGGACGGATAAGGAAGAGACAAAGCGGCGTCGAGTCATCTTTTTCAGCATACAACCTCGGTGTTACAACGTTTGCAGCAGGCTCGCTAACTGGCGATTAATCACCTGCTGGTTAAATTCTGCCTCAACTTTTTGTCGGGCATTGTGCAGCACAGGTACCAACGTCTGCGGGTCGATTTCGCTAAATGCGGCCAGACGATCGGCAAGGGCTGGCGCATTGTTCTCGGGCACCAGCCAGCCAGAATAGTCAGACTGGATCAACTCCGGGATCCCGCTGTGTACGGTCGATACCACCGGAATACCGACAGCCATCGCCTCCATCAGTGCCACCGGGATCCCCTCCATATCACCATCGGCTCCGGTCACGGACGGCAGCAGGAACACATCGGCTTCATCAAGCATCACTTTTACCTCGTGGCTCGGCTTGAAGCCCGGCATGTCGACATAGTCTTCCAGCTGATACTGTTCGATAAGCGTGCGCAGGCGGCGCTCCCACGGGCCAATACCCAGAATGCGATAACGAAAATCAACGCCGCGCGCCTTCAACTGGCGGCAGGCCTCAATAGCCACATGCAGCCCTTTTTTCTCGGTCAGACGGGCAACAGAGATAATCTGCAACGATGTACCCGGCACCTTCACCGGACGCAGGGTAAAACGCGCCAAATCAACGCCCATTCGCGAAACGGTGATTTTCTCCCCCGGGCAGCCCATGCTTTTCAGCCGTCCGGCCCACAACTCGCTGATGGGCAGCATCATGTCGCCGCGGCGAAAAAGCTGCTGATACTCCGGCGTGTAGTGGTTCAACACTTCGCGGCTGGAGATATCAATCCCGTGAAAAATGGTCGCTATTTTGCCGTCAATCACCCCCAGTTCGCGCAGTTTGGCTGCGGTGACGCCCGCCGGACCAAAGTGGGCGATAAACACATCGGCACGGTACGGCTGCGCCGTTTGTCCGCAGATGGCCGAGAGGATCAGATTGCGTGATTCCGCACCGTAGCGCGAAACATTCAGCGCACGCCAGGTCGAGGGACGATGGATGCCACGCAGGGTTTGTCTGGCCCGGTGGCGCAGCTTACTCATTCTTCCGGACGGTTCATCCTGGAGCCAGCGGGTTTTCGCCTCCAGCCCATATTGCGTATAGGCCGCATGGGTGTTTTGCGTATCGCCCTTTTGCAGGGCGATAATCTCCACGTCATATCCCATATCGATAAACGCGGTGATTTGGTTCAGCACAAAAGTTTCTGACGACAACGGAAATTTCAGTAAGAAGAAACCAACCTTCATTTCCCCTCCCCGACGCGCTCAAGGACAGATTTCACCATCCCGATCCCTTTTTCGCGCTCCGCTTTCACCGCCACGGCCAGACGTTCGTTAATGGCTGGTAGCTGTCCCAGGGTATCGCCAACCATCGCCCCGAGGGAACCGTCCAGCAAGTGACGGATATCAACCGCCATCTCAGGCATGCCGAGCTGCTGCATAATGCCCGCTGATTTGTGCTCGTAGTTAATGGCAATTGCAGGCGTGCCAAAGTTCATGGAGATAATCGCCGAGTGCAGACGAGTACCCACGGTCAGGTCGCAGGCCGAGAGCAGCTTGCCCATCTCCAGGTCGTTCAGTTCGTCCATCACCACGTGATAGCGCGATGGATCATTCACCAGATGGCGCAGGTTCAGCGCTACCATACGGTCATCTTTGTTATAACTGTCGATACCGGTACAGGTAGAGAGCGCCAGCACCTGATAACCGCTGTCCAGTATGCGGTTAACCACTCCGGCGAAGGCTTCTTCATACGCCGCCTGGGTCGTGCCAAGACGCTTGTCGAATGGCGCAAGCTCGCGCAGGGTAATAGCAACGGTTTTCTGTTTTGCCACCACATCCAGCCAGTGCTGCACCGCATAGCTTGCCTGGAAACGGTCGTCCTGATGATCCACCAGCCAGGCGGTATCCACACCGTGCTCAACTTTTGAGGTGTCGATATCGCTGCGCTTCATCAGATTAAGGCTCACCGATTCACGCAGGATCAGCGCATCACAGTGGGCAAACACATAGTTCGCCAGCTGGTTAAACTGCGGATCCTGGAATGGCCCCACGCTGTGACCAATCATAAACAGCGGTTTTTTTGCCATAAACGTACAGAGTGCATGCTCAAATTGCGGCACACCATAGAGATCGACAAAGAAAGAGCCACCGACCTGAATAATGGCGTCATAGCCCGACAGCAGGCGAACAAAATCGGTAAAACCTTGTGCAATGGCAATGTTGCGCAGCTTGCCGGTATCAGTGACGCGTGAAAGCAACACCTGGTGCTGGTAGCGACGGCGCAGCACTTTCTTCACCCGCCCCATCACACCGGCAACGTTGTTGTGCTGTTTCATCTGGCTGTAGAGCGGGTCGCCCATCACCGGACGGTTCAGCAACCAGGATGAGCTGACCGGATAACGGCTCATCACATCTACTTCTGTCTCAGGCTCAAGAGTGTTAATTGCATCCAATAAACCGCGCAGAATGGCGCTGTCGCCACGGTTGCCGCAGGTATGGTTGCCAAGGATAAGTAATTTCATAATGGCCTCTTAAAGAATTAGCCTGCGCGAAGCAGCGTTTTCATTTTTTCGTTACGGCAAAACTGGCGCTTCATCTCCACCACCAGCGCATTACGTGACAGCACCATCATCACCCCGAACGCAACCGCACCAGCGACAATCTGCACCGCCAGTAAAGCGACCAGCGGCAGATGGCCGCTGAGCACCACGCCCAGGCCATAGCTGACAACAAGCGTTGGCAATGAGAGATAAAACGGTAGCCACAGGCTGAGGATGTACTGACGATAGCTGGAGCCCAGCACCGGTTTGATCATCACGAAGTAGCTCAGAACGGTATTGATGATCTGCACCATCAGGAAGCCGAGCGTGACGCCGATAGCCCCTGCCATGTGCCCACCAACGATAATCGCCGGAATAAACAGGAAGGTTTTGAACACATTGAATTTGAAGCTGATATCAACGCGCGCTTTTGCCATCAGCAGGGAACCAATCGGGTTACCAACGGAGCGCAGCAGCCCCACCACGCACAGCAGTTGCAGGATGGGAATGATGCTGTCCCACTTCTCGCCAAACACCAGCGGCACAACGTTGCTGGAAACCACCATCAGCCCCAGCAGCACCGGGAAGTTGATAATGCCCACCACGGAAAGCAACTTGTAGAAATTGACCCGCAGCTTCCCGGTATCATCCTGAATTTTGGCGAACGCCGGGAACAGCACGCGGGTGATGATCGGGTTCAGTTTCATCGGCGGCACCACCGCGACGTTGTAGGCCAGGTTATAGCCCCCCGCGACGCTCGCCCCCAGAATGCGCGCCAGCACCAGGGTGGAGAGGTTGGTGTTGACGTAGTTGATGATGCTGTCAGCCGTCAGCCACGCGCCAAAGCGCAGGTTAGATGACACCGAGGCCAGTGAGAAATGCAGCCCCGGGCGGTAAATCTTGCGGCCAAAGAAGCCGAACAGCAGCGTGCGTACGGTTGAGTTCACCAGATACCCGAGGATAGCCGTCATTGCCAGCGGCCAGAAATGGGCGCTCACCACGGTGAAGGTAAAGCCCGCCAGCACGGCACTGGTTTCAATCATGCCGATCTTGTTGAACTCCAGCTCTTTTTGCATCAACGCGCGGAACTGTTGCCCGTGTGGGATCACCACAAAGGCAAACGAGAGCGTGCGCATCAGCGGGGCAAGATCCGGGTTGTTCAGCACACTGGCGATGGTGTCACTCAGCAGGAACACCAGCACAAAAACGACGATCCCAAGCCCAACGTTCAGCCAGTAGAGCGTGGTCAGCTCCAGCTGGCTAATCTCCTTGCGCTGAATAATCGAGTTGGCGATCCCGAAGTCAGACAGCGTATCGGCCAGCGCGATAATCACCAGCGATACGGTCAGCAGACCAAACTGGTGATTATCAATAATGCGCGCCAGCACCGTCATCTGCACCAGCCCCAGGCCGATAATGACAATGGTCGCCATTGCTGACCACTTCGCGCCGCTGATGGTTTTTTCACGTAAGCTCATCTTAGTACGCCGCTTTGTTCACAAAACCTTTGAAGATGGTCAGAAAGACGATCTTGATATCAAACCAGAGGCTCCATTCACGGATGTACTCCAGGTCGAACTCGATGCGTTTTTCCATTTTTTCCAGCGTGTCGGTTTCACCGCGCCAGCCGTTGATCTGCGCCCAGCCGGTGATACCAGGCTTCACCTTATGGCGCAGCATGTAACCTTCAATCAGCGAGCGATACTGCTCGTTATGAGCCACCGCGTGCGGACGTGGCCCAACAATCGACATTCCACCGGTAAAGACGTTGATAAACTGCGGCAGCTCATCCAGCGACGTGCGACGCAGGAAGTTACCCACCCGCGTGACGCGTGGGTCATTTTGCGTCGCCTGAGTCACCACTTTGTCGTTCTCCATCACCTTCATGGAGCGGAACTTCCACACCATAATCGGTTTACCGTCTATGCCGTAGCGGGTCTGGCGGAAGATAATCGGGCCTGGAGAACTCAGCTTGACCGCCAGCGCAATGCAGCACAGCACCGGGGAGATCAGCAGTAAAATCAGTGAGGAAAGAATGATATCTTCGATGCGCTTAAGCACGCGGTTAATGCCCGACAGCGGCGTGTCATACAGCGGTACCACCGGCACACCGTTCACCTCATCAATACGCGAGTGCAGAATATTGAAGGTAAAGACGTCAGGGATGAGGATCACCGAGCAGGTGGTATCTGCAAGTTTGCGAACCAGACGCTTAATGCACGCTTCCTCACTCATTGGCATGGCAATGTAGACGTTATGGATTTTGCCCGCTTTTGCATCGTCGAGCAGTTGTTCAACATTCCCGGCCCAGTCGGACGAAACGCCTCCCGGTCTGGCATCGTGATAAATCCCTACAACCTCAAGACCCAGCCACGGCTCTTTGCGGAAACTGTCCAGCAGGGCTTGTCCGACCGGCAAGTCACCCGCCACGGCAACATAACGCGTGTTGTAGCCGCGATTGCGCAGCCAGCCCGCGCCATAGCGAATGAGCGAACGGCAGACCACCATGCCGACGCTGGTTAGCAGGTACCAGCACAGATAGGTCACCAGCCGGTTGTCAAAATCACGGCTAAACGCCACCAGCCCGGCGCTGAAAATCAGGCTTAACGTCCAGTTTTGCAGTAACAGCATCAGCTCAGTGGTAATTTTTACGCCGCGCCACGAACGGTAGAAATCGGTTATCCCACCGATCATCTGAAACACCACCAGCGCAATCAGAGCCATCAGCAAATGCATGTACAGGAAGGGTTGGCCGCTCACCCAACACACCGCCCACAATCCACCGACCATGATGGTGATATCGGAAAAACGCTGCACCATAGAGATTAACGATGCATTCGTTCTCGCTCGCTCGCGTTTTTTTAGATTCGTCATCGTTGTTCCTTTCGTTCAAAACCTGCCCCTCACCCCACCCTCTCCCCAAAGGGGAGAGGGTGGGGTGAGGGGTAAGGTTTTCGTTTTACTGATTCAACAGCGCCAGAATGTCCTGCGTTCGCGCTTCCATCAGTGGGACATCCGCCCGTGATTCCACATTCAGGCGCACCACCGGCTCGGTGTTTGAAGAACGCAGATTGAAGCGCCACTGCGGGAACGACATGCTGATGCCGTCGGTACGGTCAATTTCCAGCGCGTGAATGGCAAAGTGCTGCTCCACGCGGGCAATAGCGTCGGCAGGTTGCGCCAGTTTGCTGTTGATCTCCCCGCTTGCCGGGAACGCCGCCATACGGTCGCGCACCAGTTCGCCCAGCGTCTGTCCTTTCAGACACAGCAGCTCAGCCACCAGCAGCCACGGGATCATTCCGCTGTCGCAGTAGGCAAAATCACGGAAGTAGTGGTGGGCGCTCATCTCGCCGCCATAAATGGCATCTTCTTCGCGCATACGCTCTTTAATGAAAGCGTGACCGGTTTTGGACATCACCGGCTGGCCACCCGCCGCAGCAACCACGTCAACGGTGTTCCAGGAAAGACGCGGATCGTGAATGATTTTCGCCCCCGGGTTCTTCTCGAGGAACGCTTCCGCCAGCAGACCGACAATGTAGTAACCTTCGATAAACTGGCCTTTCTCGTCGAACAGGAAGCAGCGGTCGAAATCACCGTCAAAGGCGATGCCCATATCCGCACCGTGCTCAATCACCGCGTTACGGGTGTCATCGCGACACTCCGGCAGCAGCGGGTTCGGGATCCCGTTAGGGAAATTACCGTCAGGCGTGTTGTGGACTTTAACGAAGGTCACCGGCACGTTCAGCGCCTTAAAGCGGGCTTCCAGCGCATCGACAACCGGACCTGCGGCACCGTTGCCAGAGTTGATCACCAGCGTGAGCGGTTTGAAATTCGCCACATTGATGTAGCCCAGCAGGTGGTCAATGTAGGCTTTTTGCAGGTTGATCTGCTTGTAGCTGCCGCGTTGTGCTTCGTTCACCGGCGGGAAGTCGTTAGCTTCCGCCAGACGCTGCACGTCGCGCAGGCCGGTGTCACCGCTGATAGGTCGCGCGCCCTTGCGCACCAGCTTCATGCCGTTGTAATCCATCGGGTTATGGCTGGCGGTCACTTCGATACCGCCGTCCACGCCAAGGTGGAAGGTGGCAAAATAGATCTCTTCGGTACCGGAAAGGCCGATGTCCAGTACATCCACACCCGCATCCTGCAACCCTTTTGCCAGCGCCAGCTTCAGCGACTCACTGGTCAGACGCACATCACCGCCCAGCACGATGGTCTGCGGTTTTAAATATTCGCCGTACGCGCGGCCAATGCGCCACGCAATATCTTCATTCAGCTCTTCACCCAGCTTGCCGCGAATATCGTAGGCTTTAAAACAGGTTAATTTTTCCATGATGACCCCTTTTTCAGGCAACAGTTGGCCCTGACCACTAAATGGCCAAATTCATTTTTGTCATTTGTAGGCCCGGTAAGCACTGCGCCACCGGGCAAGATGCTAAGGTGCTATACCCGGCCGTAACGATCCTGGAAGCGAACAATGTCGTCCTCTTCCAGATACGAACCGGAGCGCACTTCAATTAAATCGAGAGGAATTTTCCCCGGGTTTTCCAGGCAGTGCGTTGCCCCGAGCGGGATGTACACCGATTCGTTTTCACCCAGCAGTTTGATCTCACCGTCGATGGTGACTTTGGCAGTGCCCGCCACCACAACCCAGTGCTCAGCGCGGTGATGGTGCATCTGTACCGACAGTCCTTCACCCGGCTTCACGGTGATGCGTTTCACCTGGTAGCGGTCGCCCGCATCGATGGAGTCATATTTCCCCCACGGACGGTAGACTTCGCGATGAATATGGTGTTCATGACGGCCATCGGCCTTGATCTTCTCCACCACTTTTTTCACGTCCTGCACGGCATTACGGTCGGCAATCAGCACAGCATCTTTGGTCTGAACGACCACCAGATCCTTCACCCCCACCGTCGTCACCAGGCCTGATTCGGCATAAACGTAGCTGTTTACCGTCTTGTGACTAATCACATCACCGTGATGAACGTTACCCTCCGGGGTATGGGCGCTGATCTCCCACAGTGAGGACCAGGAGCCGACATCGCTCCAGCCTGCATCCATCGGCACCACGACGGCGTCTGCCGTGCGTTCCATCACCGCGTAGTCGATGGACTCTTCCGGGCAGGCGAGGAAGGCGTCTTCATCCACACGAATAAAGTCGAGATCCGGGTCAACCACGTCCATCGCTTTTTCGCAGGCGCTTAAGATATCCGGACGATACTTCTGCAGCTCTTCCAGATAGCGCCCGGCGCGGAACAGGAACATGCCGCTGTTCCAGTAGTATTCACCGCTGGCCACATAAGCCTGTGCGGTTTCAAGATTGGGTTTTTCGACAAACTGCGCCACGTCAAACGCCACGCTATCGCCTTCACCTGGCGTTACCGTGCCACGGCGGATGTAGCCGTAACCCGTTTCCGGCAGATCCGGCACGATGCCGAAGGTCACCAGCTTGCCGCTGTCGGCGTAAGGAATGGCAGCTCGTACCGCATCACGGAACGCGTCTTCCTGCTGAATGACGTGGTCTGCCGCCAACACCAGCATCAACGGATCACAATCCGGGCTGCTGCGTTTTGCTGCCAGTGCCGCCAGGGCGATAGCCGGTGCCGTATTGCGTCCGGCAGGCTCCAGAATGATATTTTCAGTGAGTTTATTCAGCTGGCGCAGCTGCTCGGCAACGATAAAGCGGTGTTGTTCGTTACAGATCACCACCGGGCTTTCACACTCCACGCCGTGCAAACGGTTAACCGTCGTTTGCAGCATGGTGAGATCCCCTTTCAGGCAGAGGAACTGTTTTGGATAGAGCACGCGGGACAGCGGCCACAACCGGCTACCAGAGCCACCTGCCATCACAACCGGATACAACGTGGTTTGACTCATGATTTATCCCCGTATATCTGCAATAAATTGGCTCAGCACGTTCTCTTTCTCGAGCGTACGCTCGGCATATTCACGTGCCACCGTGTTCACTTTTGGCATGGCAAGTGCCTGCTCAATTCCACTCACCAGCGCAGAGACTGATTCCGGCTCCACGCAAACGGCGATCCCCGGATAGCTGCTGCATAACTGGCCTAATTCGGTTGCGGCTTCTGCCGTAATCACCGCATTACCGCCCACCGCCAGAATGTTGGTCAGCTTGGACGGCAGCACCGCATCTGCCGCGCCGCGCTTTTGCACCACCAGATGGCAGTCGCCCATCTTCAGCAACGCAGGCAGTGCCTCGTACAACTGAAGGGGGAAGAATTTCACATTTGTCAGGCCACGCTCGCTTGCCATCTTCTCCAGCCGCGCTTTCCCACCGCCCTGCCCGACAATCACAAACATCCACGAATGTTTACTAAGCTGTTGCGCGGCCTCGATAACGCTCTCCAGCCCCTGCTTTTCGCCGATGTTGCCGGAGTAAAGAATGATTTTTTGTTCTTCAGGCAAACCAAGCTGGGCACGTAACGCCTGCGCGTCACTTTCTGTCACGTCACGAAAACGCGCCACTTCAGACCAGTTCGGGAAAAAGATCACTTTCTCCGCCGCCACGCCCTTCTCCTGGGCTTTATTCATCATTGAGCGCGAGATGGTCGAAACGTAATCGACGTTATGCAGATTGCTACGCTCAAAAGCGCTGGCAAGCTTCGCAACGACGCCGCTCTTGCCTTTACCTGCCATCCCCAGGCCAAGCATGGCGTCCACTTCATAGTCCTGAATATGCAGCAGGGTGCGCGCGCCGGAGAGTTTGCCCAGCAGGCGCATGCCTGGCGTGCAAAACAGCGTCGGCACCACGCCGATAATGCGATCCGGCTTCCAGCGACGTTGCGCCATCAGCGGGAAGAAACTGCTCAGGGCAAAGCTGCCCAGATGAAGTAAACGTTTTAGCGTCGAGGGCTGCTTCGGCACGTACAGCGGGCAGCGCCACACCGTCGCGGCCCCCTCTTCGCGGCGATAACGCCAGCTGGAGTAGCGCTCGCCCACCTTCCACTCCGGGTAGTACGGCGGCGCGGTAATGACCCGCACGTCATGTCCCTGGATCGCCATCCACTCGACCATCTCGCCGGTGTATTTCCCGATACCGGTTAGCTCCGGCGAGTAGTTAATTCCATATACGAGGATCTTCATACACTTCATCCTTCAACCTGACTCTGCGTTGGCTGCGTCTGCTCACCCCAGTCACTTGCTTCAGGATCCCCAGTCTTGCCGCCTTGATCCAGGCAGAATGATTTCGTGTAACATCCCGGCACCTCAGCCTGACGTTCCGTGAGGAAATACGCCCGACTGTTGTCATGCACGTTACCACTGGCAAGCAGCGCCTCTGGCGTCAGCCAGCGGTAGTCGTCATGCTGGGAATCAGGCAGACACAGGTCTGCCTCACTCACCCTCAGGCGGAACCCCAGCACGATGTAGTGCGTGGAGAATCCGGTGCCTGAAAAGTTATCGTCATAGAAGTGCTGCCAGACTCCGTAAAACTGGCCCGCTGCCATCGGCAGTTGCAGGCCCAGCTCCGCCAGAGTAAGACGCTCAAAGGCAGTTGCCAGCGTCTCATCCTTCTGCACGCGCCCGCCGGGCACGAACCAGAAGCCCTGTGCAGGACGGTTGGTTCGTTTCCCCAGCAAGAACTCGCCGCGTTCGTTCCCGACGATCAAATCGATTGAGATGAGCGGCGTAGAACGCACTACCGTGGCAAAATCTTCCTGACTTAAAAACATCGTTACCCCCGAAAGCGGTGCTGGTTTTCCAGGAACCACTGGTAAGTGCTGGCCAGCCCCTGCTCCAGTGACACCTCGTGATACCAGCCCAACTGATGCAGACGGGTCACGTCCAGCAGTTTACGCGGCGTGCCGTCCGGTTTGGTGGCATCAAACACCACGCGGCCCTTGTAGCCCACCACTTTGGCGATGGTCTGCGCCAGCTCGCGAATGGTGCAGTCCACGCCCGTGCCCACGTTGATGTGCGACAGCATCGGCTCGGTGTTCTCCTGCCACACCTCGCGATCCAGCTCCATCACGTGAATGCTGGCAGCCGCCATATCATCTACGTGCAGAAACTCACGCATCGGCGTACCGCTTCCCCACACCACCACGTCCGGTGTGTTCTCGGCGGTTGCCTCGTGGAAGCGACGCAACAGCGCCGGGATCACGTGCGAATTGCTCGGATGGAAGTTGTCATGCGGCCCGTACAGGTTGGTCGGCATCACCGAGCGATAGTCGCGACCATACTGACGGTTGTAGGATTCACACAGCTTGATCCCGGCAATTTTGGCAATCGCGTATGGCTCGTTGGTCGCTTCAAGCGTGCCCTGCAACAGCTCACTTTCCGCAATCGGCTGTGTTGCCATTTTCGGGTAGATACAGGATGACCCGAGGAACAACAACTTGTTCACGTTATGCAGATGCGCTGCGTGAATGATGTTGCTCTCGATCATCATGTTCTCGTAGATGAAATCCGCCGGGTACGTGTTGTTGGCAACAATGCCACCCACTTTTGCCGCCGCCAGATACACCTGGTCAATGCATTCATTCGCAAAGAACGCCTGCACAGCCTTGCTGTCGAGCAGGTTCAGCTCGTCGCGGGTGCGGACAATCACCTCTACGTCACCGCGCTGCTTCAGCTGGCGTTCAATCGCGGAACCCACCATTCCGCGATGGCCGGCGACAAAAATACGTTGTTTCGTCATTCTTAAGACTCCAGCGCGATGGCAACCTCGTAGCCATGAGACTTAAGCAGGGAGTGTTTTTTCGCTGCTTCAAGATCTTTGGCCACCATCTCGGAAACCATCTCCTGCAGAGTGGTTTCGGGTTTCCAGCCCAGGGTTTCGTGCGCTTTGGTTGGATCGCCCAGCAGGGTTTCCACTTCCGCAGGGCGGAAGTAACGCGGGTCAACCTGCACAATCACGTCGCCCGGCTTCACGCCCGGTGCGTCGTGGCCGGTTACCGAAACCACAATGCCCTTCTCTTCCACGCCGGTACCTTCGAAGCGCAGTTTGATGCCCAGCTGTGCTGCGGCCATCTCAACGAACTGACGCACGGAGTACTGCACGCCGGTGGCAATCACGAAGTCTTCTGGTTTATCCTGCTGCAGCATCATCCACTGCATTTTTACGTAGTCTTTGGCATGGCCCCAGTCACGCAGGGAGTCCATGTTGCCGAGGTGCAGGCAAGATTCCAGACCCTGAGCAATGTTGGCGATAGCTCGGGTGATTTTGCGGGTGACGAAGGTTTCGCCGCGACGCGGGGATTCGTGGTTGAACAGAATGCCGTTACAGGCGTACATGCCATAGGATTCACGATAGTTCACGGTGATCCAGTAGGCGTATAGTTTGGCTACCGCATACGGAGAGCGCGGGTAGAACGGCGTGGTCTCTTTCTGTGGGATTTCCTGCACCAGGCCGTACAGCTCAGAGGTGGACGCCTGGTAGAAACGGGTTTTCTTCTCAAGACCGAGGAAGCGAATGGCTTCCAGCAGGCGCAGGGTACCCATTGCATCAACATCAGCGGTGTATTCCGGGGATTCGAAGGAGACCGCAACGTGGCTCATCGCGCCCAGGTTGTACACTTCATCCGGCTGCACTTCCTGCAGGATGCGGGTCAGGTTGGAGGAATCGGTCAGATCGCCGTAATGCAGATGGAATTTCGGGTTCGCGGAATGAGGATCCTGGTAGATATGGTCAACACGCTCGGTGTTGAACGAAGAAGCACGACGCTTGATACCGTGTACTTCATACCCTTTTTCCAGCAGTAATTCTGCCAGGTAAGAACCATCCTGTCCGGTAACGCCGGTGATGAGAGCGACTTTAGACATGTTTATTTTCTCCAACTTATAAGAAATTATTCAGTTTCAACGCGTTCGCGTATCACCACTGCGGGGTTGCCACGGCAAACTTTATTTGCCGGTAGCGATTTAAAAACGCTGCTGCGAGCACCAATAACTGTGCCGTCGCCAACAGAGACACCTGGTGCAACAAAGACATCTGTTGCCAGCCAGCATTTTTCACCGATCACAATAGGTGTGGCGGTAATATCGAAATGCGGGCTCATGAAATCGTGACTTCCGGTGCACAAATAACATTTCTGTGACACCACCGAATTTGCGCCAATCGTAATATCGCCCAGGGTATAGAGCACGGCGTCGTCCCCGACCCAGGCATAATCCCCAAGCGTTAATTTCCAGGGATACGTAATTTTTACCGATGGACGAATGACTACGTTTTTTCCGATTTTTGCGCCAAATAAACGCAGTAAAAAAGCGCGCCAGCGATACAGTATTTGCGGCGACCAGGCAAATAAGGTTGCCTGTACCGCCCACCATAACTGCACTTTAATACCGTTCCCGCCGCGAAAACCTTGCGGCACGGAGAATCCTTTTAAATCCTGCATTACGTTTCCTTATATTTCAGGCTTTGTTATATAAGGCTTTCGCTTTACCCGTCGTTTTCAGCCGCAGAAAATAAGACAATTCCGCCAGGAGACCCGGCACACGTAATATTTTACGCTGGACGTTTTTGGCATCCTGGCATAATTCAAGGTTGTTCGAGGTTGATACCCCCCCCATTGAAAACTCAGATACCAAACCTTTAATTCGACGGAATGGATAACCTGATTTATACAAACTGGCGGCCAGTGCATAATCTGATGACACTTTGTACTGCAGATCGTAAGGCTGTTTTTTCAGCCCCTTTACCGGGAAGAAAATGGCCTGATGGCTGGCGGGTAAACTGTGATAGATATACCAGCCTGGTTTGGCGCTACGCATGACTTTATTACCGTCGCCAAAATCGAGCAGCGCATCACCAATGTACATTGCCTCTTCTTTCTGGCGTGCCAGCTGACGGGCAAACAGCGCCACGTCATCATGGAACACATCACCGGAATTGAGGAAGATAGCATACCGCCCTTGCGCCATCGCGATGCCTTTATTCATGGCGTCGTAGATGCCTTTATCTTTCTCGCTGATGTAACGTAAGTTGAACTCACCGTTGAGTTTCTCCAGAAACTCTGCTGTGCCATCGTTCGAACCACCATCGACCACGATCCACTCAAAGGTGAGACTTGGATCGCGCGCCAGATTGCGCAGCGAGCGCCAGGTTTTTACCACCCCTTCGTAATTGCGAAAGGCGACAGTAACAACGCTAAGAAACATAAAATCACCTCGTCATGAATTCGTAATATTTAGCGCCTTGCGCAAAATAAACGGACAGACAATTAAGAATGCATATTCCGGGCTAAATATTGACCCTGTAAAAAACAGCGACACGGGCGTAAAAAGATAAAGCTGCACGCGAAAGTTTTGGTTATCACCAAACGCGTTAATCATCATTTTGAAAACGTTAAACAGATACCACAATGTCAACAACAGGGCGAACCACGAAAAATAAATAATTAACAGATACAGGCCATTGTCTATGGTTTTACCGACGTCCGCACCGTTAAAGATTCCGAATGATGCAACATATTCATAAAGTGAGCCGAATCTTACTACACCATCAATGTGGGTTAAGGAATAACCCACCATCACCAGCGGTCCGATGATGCGATAATAGGATGATGAACCTTCTGTTCCCAAATCTCCCAGACGTTCAGAGATGTATGGGAAGGCAAATATCACACCCACCATAAACACCGTCAGGGAAATAATCGCCAGCGGCAATTTTTTCTTAATCGCCTCTTTGTTCAGATACTGGAACGCCCACTCCAGCAGGTAAAACAAGATAAATGTCATTACCCCGGAAAACGATCCTGACAGAACAATCCCTGCAAGAATCATAGCATCGGTCTTAGGCGTTTTGATACCAAACTGTTTGATGCTGAGCCAAATTGAGATTAATGCCAGAGCAAAAAACGCCGGTTCAAAATAGAGTGCGGTGGTACGCTTTCCGCCAAACTTAATGAAGTTCAGAACGTAACTGTTACTGTAAATGAGATATTTCGAAATGATCTCCATCAGGCTACTGCCACCGGTCAAAATAATTTGCGCCATCTCCAGTGCAGCAAGCATAACAATTAACGCAACGGCAATATAAAAGAACCTGAGGATTTTCCGATAATTGTGCGGTGATATCGTTTTAAAGCGAATACTCCAGACCATGCCAATAATAATGACGATATAAACAAACAGCATGGTGGAGGTGACGTATTTACTGGCATCCAGCGACTGACCAAAGATGTAGTTAAAGGCCGTCAGCCCTGACCCGATACCCAGCGCAATCATCAACTTCTTCAGGTTGATTTTCTCGACGTACAGCAAAAGCAGAACGGGCAAGAAGGTCACGATGGTAATCGGGAAGCTTTCACCCAACTGAGCAATCTTGACGTTGACCAGCAGGTAAATCAGCGGCAGCAGCAGATAACTACAGATTCTGATAGAACGAGACATACTCCTCCAGCATCTGTTGTCCACTGTAGGCCTTGCGACTGCGGTTGCGGAACGATTCCAGGCTCGTGCCAAACACGGCTTGCGCAATATCGGCCTTCGTCATCTGCACCAGCGGCAATACCTCCTGCTCCGCGAAGGTTTTCCCGCCCGATTTTTCCAGCACTTCACGCGCCGCATCGCTGTGGGTGGCAATCACCGGCACACCAATCGAGAGCGCTTCGCACAGGATCAGCGGGTAGTTATCCACGCGTGAGCTAAACACCAGCGCGTCCATGCCGTTCAGGGCGCTCATCAGTTTGCGCTTGTCAGTTTCAAACCCGTGGTTCACCACGTTTGCCCCGATGAACGGGGAAAACTTACCGAAGGTATGCAGTTCAATGTTGTCGCCCAGCGCCATGATGTCTTGCACCAGTTGCTGATTGGTTTTACCGTCGTAGCGCAAATCATGCGCGACAATAGCAATTTTCGGTTTGCCCGTGGTTTCCGCCACCGGCGTCAGCTCCGCCAGAATCTCTTCCGTCGCCACATCGATACCGTTGTTAATGATTTTACAGCGCCCTGCGCCGTACAGACTGTTGAATGCGTCCGCCACGTGCTGGCTTGGGGAGATAAACGTGCAGCCAAGCGAGATCATGTCGCGAAACAGCTGACGTTTTCCCTCTACCAGCTGATATGCGCGATCAATGCTGACGGGTGGATAGTTGGTCAGCGTCGGGCATTTCTGACAGTTCGTTTTCCACCCTTCACAGCCGTCGGTAAACGCGCAGCGTCCGGTCACACTCCAGTGATCGTGCAGCGTCCAGACAAACCGGGTGTCCGGTTTATGCGCCTGCACGTTCTCGCAAAATGCCACCACCTCTTCCAGCTTCAGCCAGTAGCTGTGCAGCACGTGAAAATGCAGCACCACCGGGCCGGTGGTCCGCGTTACGGTGCGATAAAGGTTATTCAGGTTACCGAACAGATCGCGGTTAAACAGACGAAACAGTGCAATGTTAGCAATAGACGTCAGGCGCGGCGTCTGCTTCAGCACCTGCGGATAGTTATCGTGGCTAACGCTTTTCTTGCCGCTCTTGCCGTAGCCGTAGACAAAGCGCGACTGTAATCCTTTTTGCAGCGCACGCTGATGCAGATCCAGCGCTACACCGGCCGCCCCGCCTTCCGCGAGGCGCACGTTAAATTGCAGAATGTTCATTTGATCACCTTCACCCGGGCTTTTTCTCCCACCACCAGTGCGTTATCCGGAATGTTGTCCAGCACCACGCTACCTGCACCCACGGTGACGTTATTGCCGATAGTAATGTCGCCAATGATCACCACGTTGGCTCCCAGCTCGACGTTATTGCCGATAACCGGGCACGCCAGACTGTCCGGCCCACGGTTGCCGATGGTCACCGCGTGGCGAATGGTGAAATCATCACCCGCAACCACAAATTTATTAATCACCACTGCATAGCCGTGGTGAATGGTGAAGCGGCGGCCAATGGTCGCGGCAGCCTGAATTTCATAACCAAAAATGCATTCGGTGATGATGCGGTACAGCACCAGAGCCGGTGCCGCCCAGATATTGTTCAGCACATTTTTTTTGCGCCACACCGAGCAAAAGTGCGCGATGCGGTATGCCAGAACCATGCAGCATGGGCGCAGGCTCCAGCTGTTTGCGCGGCAATCTTCCAGAAACATTATTTCCCCCGAAGCCCATCAGCCAGGCGTTTACCATTGCGCACGGAAAACAGCGTGAGCAGCGTGCGCCAGTTCATGCGCTTATTGCGGATTTGATAGAGGGTAAAGAGCTGATACTTCCGGCTGGCACGGTCAAACTTGTCCTTGTGCTTGCGGTAAAAGTGAAAGTAGCCCGAGAATTTTTTCGGCGAGGAGGTGATTTGCATCTCCCCATGGTTGATGTGCAGGATCTGCGTGGCCTCTTCCACTTTCCACGGTTCACCATATTCCACCACCATCCGCAGGAAGATGTCGTAATCCTGCGCGGCCTTCAGTTCGGTATCAAACAGACACGCTTTAAAGCGCCATGCCCAGGTAAACACCTGATTGCCAATGATATTGCGCTTATAAAACAGACGGCGTGAGTACGGAGATTTCGGGTACAGCGGCAGACTCGCGGGCTGAGAGTAGACTTCACCCTGGCAGACATAGTCGTTGGCATACAGGAAAGCGTGCGTAACCAGCTGCTGTTGATGCGACAGGAAGATCGACAAACGATTTGGCGTCCATTCATCATCATCGTCAATACCGGTCAAATACTGCCCTTGCGCCTGCATAATCGCCTGGTTACGCACCGCACACGCCCCGGAGTTGATGGCGTTATGCGTATACATCACGCGCGGATCGTTGAGATCAGACACAAATTTCTGCAACTGTTCATACGAGGAAGAACAGTCATCAACGACGATCAGCTCCCAGTTATCATAATCCTGTCGTAGTACGGATTTGATTGCGCGGATCGCCAGCTGCTGACGGTTCCATGTCGGCATATAGATAGAAATCAAAGGGCGTTGTGTGGTCATGGTCTTTCCCGAATGAGTTCGATGCCCTCACCCCTGCCCTCTCCCAAAGGGAGAGGGGGATAATATTCCCTCTCCCTTTGGGAGAGGGTTAGGGTGAGGGGGGGATGAACTTTTATTTGCTGTCCGATTTATATTCGTACTCGTAGTACCCGTAATCCTGATAACCACTCGCGCGACGGAAGATGGAGTTCAGGATCACCCCTTTCACCTCAATACCGTTCTGTTCAAAACGGCTCAGGCTGGTTTCCACCTCTTTGATGGTGTTCACCGCATAGCGCGCCACCATCAGCGTGGTACCTGCATGGCGGCCCACAACGGCAGCATCGGTGACGGCCAGAATTGGCGGTGTATCAATCAGCACCAGGTCGTAGTGTTTGCTCGCCCACGCCACCAGTTGGCTAAAGCGCTCACTCATCAGCAATTCAGAGGGGTTAGGCGGTACCTGTCCACGCGGGATCAGGTCAAATTTCGGGATCGAGGTCGGTTTAGCACTTTCACTAATCTCCCCTTTACCGAGCAGGATTTCCGACAAGCCGTTGACGTTGTTGGTGCCCAGCAGCTCGTGGGTGTAACCCTTACGCATATCGCAGTCGATCAGCAGCACGCGTTTATTGGTCTGGCTCACCACCGCCGCCAGGTTGGCACAGACGAATGTCTTACCAATCGACGGGCTTACACCGGTCATCATCAGGACGTTATTTTTAGCCTGCATCATGGCAAAGTGCAGGCTGGTTCGCAGGCTGCGCACCGCTTCAATCGCCAGGTCAGTGGGGTTACCCACCGCCAGAAGCTGGCTCTGTTTGTAACGCTTAACGCCCTTCACGGTTTTGACGCTGTCATGCGATTTCTGCCACTCGGACAGAGGAATGCTGGCATACACGCTGATGCCATTCTCTTCCAGCGCCTGTGGGCTTTCGATACCACGGTTGAACAGCGAGCGCAGCAATACGCCGACGATGGAAAGCATCAGGCCAAGAATAATGCTGCCGAGAATAATCAGCGCTTTCTTCGGCTTCAGCACACCAGGCTGGGTAATTGCCGGGTCAACGATACGCACATCGCCGACGGTGCTGGCTTCGGTGATTTTCAGCTCCTGCTGTTTATTCAGCAATTGCATATACACCTGCTGACCAGATTCCACGTCGCGGGTCAGACGCACAATTTCCTGCTGCGTCTTTGGCATCGCGGTCACGCGGTTATTCAGCTTCGCCTTCTCTTCTTCCAGCGTCTGGCGTTTTTCCAGCAACGTGCGGTAGGCCGGGTGACGTTTGGTGTAGAGCTTGGAGATTTCGGCTTCTTTGAAGGTCAGTTCGTTGAGCTGTGCGTCAATGTTAACCATTGAATCGAGAACCGATTTTGCTTCCAGCGGTAAATCAACGGAATCTTTATCCTGACGATAGGCATTCAGTTTATTCTCTGCATCATCCAGATGAGCGCGCACCTCTGGCAGCTGTTTCGCCAGGAAGGCCAGGCTTTTTGCCGCTTCCGCCGATTTACGCTCCACGTTCTGCTCAAGGTAGTTGCGGGTAATGCTGTTGAGTACGTCGCGGATTTGATCTTTATCCTCACCGGTAAAGGTCATGCTCAGAACGCCGGTGTCCTTACCATTTTCGGTGACGGTCAGGTTATTTTGCAGATTATTGATCATCCCCAGCGTGGAAAATTTGGTGACCGTAAACTCACCCCCTTCCTGCGCCTGAATGCTGCTCACCATCATGCTGACGCCGTCTTTGGTGAGCATCTGCCCCACTTCACCCCGCGCACTAAAGCCCGCATCGCTGGTCAACTGATACTGTTTCGGGCTCAGCACGGTCAGGGTAAACGTCTGATCCGCGCCCCCTTTCGGCAGCACAAAATCCACCACTTTCACGGTGTCATTGCTGCGACCCATCAGGCGATCCCAGCCCGCACCAAATACCGGGAAGGTATTTTTGGTGACGGAAATATCCAGCCCCAGGTCGTGGACCGTTTTACCGAGTACCAGACGCGACTGGATAAGCTGAATTTCGGCATCTGATGCCGGAGGCTTGTTGGCCAGCGCGGAACCAATGTCCTGCACCAGCGAGCTACCGGTGTTCTGCTCAATCTGCATCAGCGCATCGGCGCTGTAGATTGGCGTCGCGAACAGCGTATAGACAACCGCCGCAGCGGCAAATACGGCGGTGATCCCAATCACCCACCACTTCGCTTCTACAACGGTGCCGACCAGGCGACCAATATCAATTTCATCACTGCCCGAAGTCGGGGCGGCAGAAAGTTTTGTTTTTTCTGTCATTGTTATCCCTGCTGAGCTTTCAGTGCCTGCGCCCACTGACGGGCAGACTGGTCAAGTAAGGTGTATACCGCTTCAAACGCCTCACGACTTTTGCGATACGGATCGGGGATTTCACGTTCATTGTCCCAGTGACCAAACAGCATCACCTTGCCGCGCATCTCCGGCGCGATGTCGCACAGCGCGTGAATGTGGCGTTTTTCCATCGTCAGGATCAGGTCATACTCCCGGCACATCCGGCCGGAGACCTGGCGGGCGCAGTGCCCGTCAAGGGAAAGGTTGTGACCGCTGGCAACGCTGGTGGCACGTTCATCGGCACTTTTACCGACCAACGCACCAAGCCCTGCGGAGTCAACGGTGAGTCCGGGCTGATAATTTTTCAGCAACCGTTCCGCCGTCGGGGAACGGCAAATGTTCCCCACGCATACCACCAGAATTTTGTTAAACATCGCGGGTTACCAGGTATGAATGTCGCGCGCCGTATCCGTCATGTAGCGAACGCCACTGATGGTTGGCAGCAACTGGTTGATCAGGCGGTTCCAGCGGGCAACTGGCGCGGTGGTGACATACACCACATCGTATGGCTGCAGGCGGAACGACGTTGCCATTACCAAAGACGTCGCATCAGACATATCCAGCTGGTAGATATTGGCAATCTTGCCTTTGGCGCTGGCGTCGTTCTTCAGTGGACGGATCACAAAGATACCGCTGGCGTTGGAGGACGTCAGATCGATGCCTTCCGCATTGCCCAGCGCTTCGGTCAGGGTCATACCGCTGAAGTCCATCTTGAGGGTGCTCTGCTTCTTCACTTCGCCCATCACGAACACTTTCAGATCGTCGTTGCGTGGTACGTAGAGAATATCGCCCGGATAGAGCAGACGGTTCTGGGTCAGGTCACCGTTTTGCATCAGCGCCTGCAGGGAAATGCGCTGCTCTTTGCCGTTATGCGTGAGTACCACGTTACGCCAGTCAGCGCCGTCGGTTAAACCGCCTGCGGCGTTAACGGCGTCCAGCACGGTGAGGGGGACGTTGGTAATGGCCTGCTGGCCAGATTTGTTCACCTGCCCGGAGATATAGGCTTTCTGCGAGCGGAATGCGGCGATATTAACGTCCACCTGCGGGTCAGCAATGTACTGCGCCAGGCGGCCGGTAATATCACTACGGATCTCGGCGAGCGTTTTCCCTGCAACATGCACTTTGCCGATATAGGGATAGAACATGGTCCCGTCAGACTGCACCCAGTTCCCGGTATCGCTTGAGCTGCGATACTGGCCCGCCGGAGTCGTCAGTTCCGGGTGGTCCCAGACGGTCACGTTGATCACGTCTCCTGGCCCTACGCGGTACTGATAAGAGGCTATTTCCTGGTCCAGAGACATATTCGGCTGGGCAACATTTGGACGTGGGCGTAATTGTTCGACCAGACGCGGCGTCAGCGGATAAACATTCACCATTTTGTCGAGGTCAAAATCAGCATCCTGCTGTTTGATCACATCCTTGCCCATTGTTGACATATTGCTGCCGGGAAAGACCGTACAACCACTCATCAAGGTCACCGACACCAATAATGGCATCAATTTCATTTTGGATTTCATCATTGATTATTTATCACTTTGGCAGAGTAATTACCCTGTGAAATTTAAATAAGCCCGGGTCTTTTGGCTTTCAGCATGCAGTTAATCAAATAGAAATATAACTGGCATCAGTCCTAAAAAAAGCTTATTCACCCACTGGCTATTGACAGAATAATCGAGGCTGATTCACTCGCGTCCGGGCACGCTACCGCCCTTGGCTTTCAGTTACCAATCTACTGACTAAACAATATGTTATGGAAAGACACCCTCTTGAATCAGGTCTTATAGCAAATATACCAACCACTTCAGAGAAGTTGCTGATAATGAATAACCGAGACTAAAGACCGGAACAATAATAGCAACAAGGAGATTTAACATTTGATGCTGAGGGAATTGTTGCAGCTAACCTAATAGCAGGCAAGAAGACATCCGCCCTGATAACTATTTTTAAGAATAATATTAAGAGCAAATTTTTCACATTTTAGGATTTTCTTTATATTGACAAAAAACACATTAAAATCATTAATTGCGATATATCCTAAATATCTCACTTAATAATCAAATATACGCCTTTACCTTATTTACAGTATTCTCAGCATATTTTCTTTTTCTCCCGCTTATTAAGAGAAATCTCACCCTGGCATTGCAATTTCCTCTGGTTTTATCCATGATCAAAGTGTGACATTGGTCATATAACAGAAGGTATTGCTATTACTATGGAATGGATTGCCGATCCATCACTCTGGGCCGGGTTGGTTACGCTGGTCGTCATCGAATTAGTACTCGGTATTGATAATCTGGTCTTTATCGCCATCCTCGCCGAAAAATTGCCACCTTCGCAGCGTGACCGGGCGCGCGTGACGGGTTTGCTGCTGGCGATGGTGATGCGACTGTTGCTGCTGGCGTCAATCTCCTGGCTGGTCACGCTGACCACGCCGCTGTTTACCGTTTACAACCTGAGCTTTAGCGCCCGCGATCTGATCATGCTTTTTGGTGGGTTGTTCCTGCTGTTCAAAGCCACGGTAGAGTTGAATGAGCGGCTTGAAGGGAAAGACAGTGAAAACCCCACCCAGCGCCGGGGCGCTAAATTCTGGCCAGTGGTCGCGCAAATTGTGGTGCTGGATGCGGTCTTCTCGCTGGACTCGGTCATCACTGCCGTCGGGATGGTAGACCATCTGGCCGTGATGATGGCCGCCGTGATTATCGCCATTGTACTGATGGTCATGGCGAGCAAAGCGCTGACACGGTTTGTGAACAGCCACCCGACCATCGTCATCCTCTGTCTGAGCTTCCTGCTGATGATTGGCTTTAGCCTGGTGGCCGACGGTTTCGGATTCCACATTCCAAAAGGCTATCTGTACGCCGCCATTGGTTTCTCGGTCATGATTGAATCGCTTAACCAGCTGGCGATTTTCAACCGCCGTCGTTTTCTGTCTGCTAACCAGAGTCTGCGCCAGCGCACTGCCGACACGGTAATGCGCCTGCTCAGCGGACAAAAAGAAGATGCGGAGCTGGATGCCGCATCCTCCGCGATGCTCGCCGATCACAGCGACGGGCAGATTTTTGACCCGCAGGAGCGGCGGATGATTGAGCGGGTGCTCAATCTGAACCAGCGTTCAGTCAGCAGTATCATGACCTCACGCCATGACATTGAACATATCGATCTGGCCGCCCCGGAAGAGCAAATCCGCGCGTTGCTGGATAAAAACCAGCACACCCGCGTGGTCGTCACTGGGGAAGAAGAGGAAGAAGAGCTGCTGGGCGTCGTGCATGTTATCGACCTGCTGCAACAACAGCTGCACGGCGAACCACTCAATCTGCGCGCACTGGTGCGCCAGCCGCTGGTGTTCCCGGAAACGTTGCTGTTGCTCTCGGCGCTGGAGCAGTTCCGTAACGCGCGCACCCATTTTGCTTTTGTGGTGGATGAGTTTGGTTCGGTTGAAGGGCTGGTCACGCTCAGCGACGTAATGGAAACCATCGCCGGTAATCTCCCCAACGAGGTAGATGAAATTGATGCGCGCCATGACATTCAGAAAAATGCGGACGGTTCATGGACGGCCAACGGCCATATGCCGCTTGAAGACCTGATCCAGTATGTTCCCCTGCCTCTGGATGAGAAACGTGAGTACCACACCATTGCCGGTTTGTTGATGGAATATCTGCAGCGCATTCCGGTACCCGGTGAAGAGGTACAGGTCGGGGATTATCTGATTAAGACATTACAGGTGGAGAACCATCGCGTGCAGAAGGTACGGTTAATACCGCTACGCGATGAGGAAGAGATGGATTTTGAGGTGTAAAAAAGCCGGGTGGAGGCTACGCCTTACCCGGCACAACAGACATCAAAGCTTATTGAGCAGCTTCTTCGCATCTTTCCCTGTCTGTGAATCCTTATTCCGATCCGCCCAGTCGTTCAGCCGACGTTTGGCTTCATCCTGCAGATGCTTACGCAGGATCTGATCCACCTGAAGGCTGTAATTCAGCGCCTGCCATTTGCCGTACACGCTAAGCGGGATCGGCGTCTCTTTCAGGAAGTCGACCAGTTTGCTTTCACCCTGCCAGCCGGAAAGCACACGCACGTTAAAACGGGTATCTGCCGTCTCTTTCACCAGATCCAGCGAGCCTTCGCCCGTTAACGACAACAGGGATGAAGAGCCCTGCATGCCGCCCAGAGAGAGCTGCCCGTTGTCCAGCGTCAGGTCACTGGTAAAGCTATCGAGACGCGTTGCGCTGTCGTAATTTTCCTGGGCCTGGACGTTACTGCTGCGTTCAACCGCCTGCTGAACAAGTTGCTGGAAGTTGAGTCCTTCCATACGGCTGTCTTTTAGCTCAACATGAGCCTGCCCCTGCCAGTCGCGGCGGAAGGCGTCAGCATCGATCTTCGCCCCGGAAAAGTCCCCGGCCAGCGTCAGCTGCCCCGTCATGGATATCGGGTAGTTAAAGGCTTTCAGGATCGTACCAATCTCAACGTTGTCGAGACGCGGCTGGAACTCCGCGCTGGCGGGTTCTGTACGCACATCCAGCGAGCCAGGCAGAGAAACATGCCCGGTCCCCATTTTGCCGCTCAGCTCGGAGACAACCAGCAACCCGTTATGGTTAAACATCTGGCTGCTCACATTGGTAAAGTCAATGCCGCGCCAGCGCACGCTGTTGGCTTTCAGCAGAATGTCTGCCGTGAACCCGCGCAGACCGTTATAGTCTGGCTGATCAATATTGGAGGAGATAACCGGGCGCGTCTGTTTCATCTGACTCTGCCCCGATTGCTGCACATCACTGTCCGGCGCGGCGGCCTGGGTCACGAGCAGGTTCTCCAGGTTCAGATTATCAAACTGCAGGTTCAGCACCCATTTCGGCTTCTGTTCAAGAGAAACACTCGCCTGCCCTTTCAGGCTGCTGTCGTTCGCCTGCAGGTTAAGGTTATCCAGCTCCAGCTGTTTTTGTTCTTCACGCCATACGGCTTGCAACGTTCCCTGGCCGGTAATTCCCTGAGCAGGAACATCGGCCCCCGTCAGTTGCCAGTTCAGTTGCTGAATATCTGCCGTGAGCTGGTGCGGATAATCCGACGCATTCACGCTGGCATTCAGCGACAGGGTCAGATCGCGCTGATCGCGGTTTACTCGTCCACTGAAATCCACCGTGGCACGATGGTGCGCGTCCTGCTCCATCTTCAGGTTAATGTTGCGTACAGTGACCTGATCATTATCTTCATGCTGGAAAACCAGCACACTGTCGGCCACTTTCAGTTTACCGATATCAAATGACCAGCCTGTATCAGACGCCCCATCTGGCAGGGTGTTTTCACGTGGTGCAACCGGCGCATCCGCGTTTCGCACGGCTTCAGTTTGTGGGGTAAGCTGAATGACCGCGCTTTTCAGCATCACCTGGTCTACCTGCAACTGGTGTGAAAAGAGCGGGAACAGCGCCACATCAAGACGCATGTTATCGGCCGATACCAGCGGCTGAGTGGCCCCCGGTGCGGTTAACGACATACGGCCTGAGAGAATGCTGAGTTGCGGCCAGACGTGCCACCGCAGCGGCCCATCCAGCTTCAGTTCATAACCGCTGCGCGCTTCAACCTGCCGCACCATATAGGCACGGAAATCATTAGGGTTAACCAGCAGAACCAACGCTGAAAGGCCAGCAACCAGCACCACCAGCAATATCATCAGCGTTGTCAGAACTCTTCTCATGGCATCCTCAGTGGACTAACGATCAGTCTTTATCAATACGACTGGCAACCGCACCCTGCTGGTCGCGATATTTTGCATCCTGACGGCGGTTATAAGGACGCTCTGCCGGACCTGTCAGGGGTTCAAAGCTCAGCGCGCCAATCATCATACCCGGGCGCAGTGCCAGCGGTAGTTTACCGGCGTTGAAGAACTCCAGCACGATACGGCCCGACCAGCCTGGATCGATACGGTGCGCGGTCACGTGTACCATCAGCCCCAGACGCGCCAGAGAAGAACGGCCATCAAGCCAGCCAACCAGATCCGCAGGCAACGTGACGGATTCAAACGTCACCGCCAGCGCCAGCTCACCCGGATGCAGGTAAAACGCATCATCCTCGTCGAGGACAATTTCGTCACTCATCACACGGTCAAGCGCCGCGCTGACTTCGTCCTTCGGCCCGCTGAGGTCGATAAACGGTGCAGTGTGGCCGCTAAAGGTGCGGAATTTATTTCCCAGACGCACGTCAACGGTCACACCATTGATACGCTCCACCGGCGGGCGCGGGGTAATAGACAGGCGGCCTTCATCCAGCCAGGCTTCTATATCGCGATCACAAAGACGCATGGCACTTTCTCCTTTCGTGCATCGTGCCCTGAGAGTTTACTGACTCAGGGCAAAACCAGGTTATATCTGAACGGTACACAATTCGCGTGGCTTATTCAAAGAACTGGCTGATTTTCGCTTTTAAGATATCAATAGCAATGCGGTTTTTACCGCCGCGAGGCACGATGATATCGGCGTATTGCTTGGATGGTTCGATAAATTGCAGGAACATCGGACGGACGGTTTTCTGGTATTGCGCCATGACAGAGTCCATCGAACGGCCACGTTCGTTAACGTCGCGCTTAATGCGGCGCATCAGGCAAATATCCAGTGGGGTATCGACAAAAATAGAGAAGTTCATGGATTCACGCAGACGCGCGTCGGTCAGAAGCAGGATGCCTTCGAGGATAATCACCTTCTTCGGCTCGATGCGAATCGTTTCCTGCGTGCGGGTATGTTCCACGTAGCTATAGACAGGCAGTTCAATCGCCTGGCCATTCTTAAGCGCTTCTAAATGCTGGAACAGCAGGCTGTGATCCATTGCATTTGGATGATCATAATTCGTTTTTACGCGCTCTTCCATCGACAGATGGGATTGGTCTTTGTAATAGCTATCTTCGGGAATGACGCCGATGTGCTCATCACCAACTTGTTCACGCAGTTCGCGGTAAAGCGTACTGGCAATAAGACTTTTACCTGAAGCCGATGCGCCGGCGATGCCTATGATGACGCACTGATGAGACTTATCAGTCATAAATTTAGCGACCTGATTGACCTGGATGTTAAGGAAGGACGACGCCGGAGCGTCAAACGCGGCAATTATAGGGATTTCGTGGGCGTGATACCAGTCGAAAGCGCAGGATATGCGAGAGAGGCTGAAAAGTGCCTTTTCGATCCCTTAGTGAAATTTAAACGAACATTTTTTCAGCGTTTAATATGAATTTTTTGCAGAGTAACTATTTAATAACTCTATGATGTCAAATTATGAGCAGACGCCATATGAATTGTAAATTGTTTGTACTAGCATAAGCCAAATTATTAAATTCTCTCGTCCGGGCCTGGCTCCTGACGGCATGGCGTCTTTGGATAAAGCGGTAATGAATAAACAATACCAGCGGGTTTTGGTTACTACCCCACATCCTTTATTACGACTTGTCTGTCTGGGCCTGGTCACCTTCATCTTTACGTTGTTCTCGCTGGAGCTCACCCGCTCCGGCACGCTGCTGGCTCCCCTCTGGTTTCCCACCGCCATTATGATGGTGGCGTTTTACCGCCACGCAGGAAAAATGTGGCCTGGCATTGCGCTGGCCTGTTCATTTGGCAATATTCTGGCCACCTGGATGCTCTTTTCCTGGGAGGCAACGAGCTTCACCTACCTCTCGATAAACCTGATTGAAGCCTTTATTGGCGCGGTCATACTCCGCAAATGGCTGCCCTGGTATAACCCATTACAAAACCTGGGTGACTGGATCCGTCTGGCGATCGGCAGTGCGCTGATACCACCGCTGGTGGGCGGGGTACTGGTGCATTTTCTGATCCCCAGCCCGGAACCACTTCGTACCTTCCTGGTCTGGGTGCTTTCTGAATCCATTGGCTCGCTGGCACTGGTTCCACTGGGTCTGCTCTTTAAGTCACACTATTTGCTTCGCCACCGCAATCCGAAGCTGCTGCTGGAAACCTTGCTGACGATGGCCGCCACCCTGACGCTAAGCTGGGTGGCCGTAACCTGGGTACCGTGGCCGTTTACCTGCGTCATCGTCCTGCTCATGTGGAGCGCCGTGCGTCTGCCGAGGATGGAAGCCTTCCTGGTGTTTTTAGTCACCGTGATGGTCATTTCGCTGATGATTGCCCGAAATCCCCTACCGCTGGCAACCCAGAATGCCAGCGCCATGCTGAATGCCCCCTGGCTGCCATTCCTGATGATGCTACTGCCAGCCAACGTCATGACGATGGTGATGTATGCATTTCGTGCCGAACGTAAGCATATAACCGAAAGCGAAGAGCGTTTCCGTAATGCAATGGAGTATTCCGCCATCGGTATGGCTCTGGTGGGGGTTGAAGGGCAGTGGCTACAGGCGAACAAAGCGCTGTGCAGTTTTCTTGGCTACAGCCAGAAAGAACTTCAGTCGCTCACCTTCCAGCAGCTCACGTGGCCGGAAGATTTAAATTCCGACCTGAAGCTGCTTGAACAGCTTGTGAGGGGGGATATCAATAACTACAGCCTTGAGAAACGCTATTACACCCGCAATGGCGAGGTCGTCTGGGCGCTGCTTGTTGTTTCAGTCGTACGCCATGCGGACGGCTCCCCACTCTACTTTATCGCCCAGATTGAAGACATTAACGATCTCAAGCAGACCGAGTGGGTCAACAAACGCCTGATGGAACGTATCACCCTTGCTAACGAAGCCGGTGGTATCGGGATTTGGGAGTGGGATCTGGAGCCTGACATCATCAGCTGGGATAAGCGGATGTTCGAGCTGTATGAAATTCCGCCGCATATCAAGCCGACGTGGCAACTCTGGCACGAGGCGATGGTGCCAGAAGACCGCGCCCACGTGGAACAGGTGATCCGCGACTCGCTGATGGACAGGCTGCCGTTTAAGCTTGAGTTTCGTATTCGCGTCAAGGACGGCATACGTCATATTCGTTCGCTGGCAAACCGGGTGCTGGATAAACAGGGCGAAGTTGAACGCTTGCTTGGCATCAATATGGACATGACCGAAGTTAAGCAGCTGAATGAAGCGCTGTTCCAGGAAAAAGAGCGTTTGCACATCACGCTCGACTCCATCGGTGAAGCGGTGTTGTGTACCGATATCGACATGAATGTCACCTTTATGAATCCCGTCGCCGAGAAGATGAGCGGCTGGCTGCAAACCGAGGCTATCGGGCAGCCGATCCTGACGGTGCTGCATATTACGTTTGGTGAGAATGGCCCACTGATGGAGAATATCCACAGCGGCGATATGTCCCGTTCTGCGATTGAACAGGATGTGGTGCTTAACTGTCGCACTGGCGGGAGCTTTGATATCCATTACAGTATCACTCCGCTCAGTACGCTGGACGGGCAAAATATTGGCTCGGTTCTGGTGATTCAGGATGTCACCGAGTCACGCAAAATGCTGCGTCAGCTGAGCTACAGCGCCTCCCACGATGCGCTCACCCATCTGGCAAACCGGGTCAGCTTCGAAAACCACCTTAAACGCCTGTTGCAGACCGTGCAGGAGACGCGCCAGCGTCATGCGCTGGTGTTTATCGATCTCGACCGCTTCAAAGCCGTTAACGATACCGCAGGCCATGCGGCGGGCGACGCCCTGCTCCGGGAACTCTCTTCGTTAATGCTGACCATGCTGCGCTCAAGCGACGTCCTGGCACGTCTGGGCGGCGACGAATTCGGGCTATTGCTGCCGGACTGCAATATCGAAAGCGCACGCTATATTGCAGGCCGTCTGATCCACGCCATCAACAATTACCACTTTATGTGGGAAGGACGTCTGCACCGCATTGGTGCCAGCGCCGGTATCACCCTGATTGATGAAAATAACAATCAGGCGTCGGAAGTGATGTCGCAGGCCGACATCGCCTGCTATGCCTCGAAAAACAACGGGCGTGGTGTCGTCACCGTTTACGAACCGCAGCAGGAGCGGATCCACAGCACGCGCAGCATGATGTCGCTTGATGAACAGTGGCATATGATCAAGGACAATCACCTGATGTTGATTGCCCGTAGCGTCGCCTCCCCGCGTATTCCGGAGAGCTGTAATTTCTGGCTGATCTCATTACGCCTGTGGACTAACCAGGGCGAAGTCCAGGAAGAGCACGCCTTCCGTTCGAGCCTGGCGGAGCCTGAACTGTTACACGCCCTCGACCGACGTATTTTTAGCGAGTTCTTCCGCACCTATGCCGCGCAGGTGGCCAGTAAAGGTATGGGAGTGGCACTGCCGCTTTCTGAAGCCGGTTTAGCCAGCGTCACGCTGGTCGACGAGTTGCTCGATCTTCTGGATAAAGGCACACTGCCGGGTCGTCTTCTGCATCTGGTTATTGCTGTCGACGTGGTACGTAACCCGGATGAGAGAGTCCAGCAGGGGCTGCAAAAGCTCCGTCATGCTGGCTGTCGCGTGGTGCTCAGCCAGGTAGGACGTGACATGAACGTCTTTAACCACCTGAGCGCCAATATGGCCGATTATCTGATGCTGGACGCAGAAATGGTGACGAACATACACGGCAATCTGATGGATGAAATGATGGTTGCCATTATTCAGGGCCATGCACAGCGGCTGAGGATGAAAACCCTCGCCGGGCCAAGCAACCAGCCGATCATGATGGATACCCTTTCCGGTATCGGCATTGACTTCATCTACGGCGACACCATCGCCGAACCACAGCCGCTGGAATTACTTCTGAATACCAGCTATTTCGCTATCAACTGACGGTACCCAACCGTCGGTATACCAGATGTGCAGCAGCGCGTAAGAGCGCCACGGCTGCCAGCGCTGGGCGTATCGACGGATCTGCGCCGGGGTCATTCCGGCGAAGCGCTGTTTAATCAGATAATCATCCGGCAGGAAAACATCTTTCGCCTGCCAGCCGCGCAGGGCAAGGTAGTTTGCCGTCCAGCGCCCAATCCCCGGCCGCTGTTGTAACGCCTTCATGCATTCTTCAATATCCGCAGGCGGGAAAAGCGGAAACGTTCCGTCGACCACGGACTGCGCCAGATGAATCAACGACTCCGCCCGCCTGACCGGCATCCCGAGAGCTTTCAACGCCAGTGGGTCGGCCGCCGCCAGCGCTGCCGGTGTCGGGAAGCAGACATAGCCCGGAGAATCCTTAACCGGTTTGCCACACAGCGCCACAACACGCGAGGCCAGCTTCGCCGCCATCGCCACGCTGACCAGCTGCCCCAGAATCGCCCGCACGCCCTGCTCCCAGGCATCCATTGCCCCCGGTAAACGTAAGCCTGGCCGCGCAGCACCGAGTTCGCCCAGCGCCTCCTGAATTTGCTGCGGATCGCAGGCAAGATCGAACAGACGTCCGATGCGCTCCAGGCAGGTCTGTGCAACTGGCGTCAGCCCCGCACTGAACGTTACCTCTAACGTACGGGTGCGGATATCCGGCGTGACGCGAAATATTCCCTGATGTCCCTCACAGGCAAAACTGCGTTCGTAGTATTCGTCCGTGACAGTTTCGACGCCCGCTACCGCACGCACGCCAAGAAAGCCAAACATCCATTGCCAGTCATAAGGGGGTTGCCATGTCAGGGTATACATTGTTGCTCCTTTTATGTTCCCCTCAGCATAAACCGAAAGATCTTGTTGCGCCTTGCTTTCATATTCCAGTTGTCGCCGGGAAGACATTTCGTTAAAGTCTCGCCCCTTCTCACTGGCATGGGGATTTCTACGTGTTTATTGGATTTGACTACGGTACGGCAAACTGTTCGGTTGCGGTTATGCAAAACGGGCAACCACAGCTCCTGAAAATGGAAAAAGAGAGCACGCTGCTGCCGTCAATGCTCTGCGCACCCACGCGCGAAGCGGTCAGCGAATGGCTGTTTCGCCATCATCAGGTTCCGGCCAATGCCGCAGAAACCCAGGCGTTGCTACGCCGGGCTGTCAGTTTTAACCGCGAGGAAGACATCGACGTTACGCCTTCCAGCGTGCAGTTTGGTCTTTCTTCGCTCGGACATTACATTGACGACCCGGAAGAGGTTTACTTCGTTAAATCACCGAAGTCCTTCCTGGGTGCCAGCGGCCTGAAGCCACAGCAGGTGGCAGTGTTTGAAGATCTGGTGTGCGCCATGATGCTGCACATCCGTAATCAGGCACAGACGCAGGTTTCCGATGCAATCACTCAGGCAGTTATTGGCCGCCCGATCAACTTCCAGGGGCTGGGTGGTGACGACGCTAACCAACAGGCACAGGGGATCCTTGAGCGTGCCGCGCACCGTGCAGGTTTCCGTGATGTGGTGTTCCAGTATGAACCGGTTGCTGCGGGGCTGGATTTTGAAGCCACGCTGACGGAAGAAAAACGCGTGCTGGTCGTGGATATCGGCGGCGGTACAACGGACTGCTCGCTGCTGTTGATGGGGCCACAATGGCACTCGCGTCGCGACCGTGAAAACAGCCTGCTGGGACACAGTGGTTGCCGCGTGGGTGGTAACGATCTGGATATCGCCCTGGCGTTCAGGAGCCTGATGCCGCTGCTTGGCATGGGTGGACAAACGGAAAAAGGGATCGCCCTGCCGATCCTGCCGTGGTGGAACGCTATCGCCATCAACGATGTTCCCGCGCAAAGTGATTTTTACAGCACCGCCAACGGTCGCTACCTGAATGACCTGGTGCGCGATGCCCAGGACGCCGACAAAGTCGCGCTGCTGTACAAAGTGTGGCGTCAGCGTCTGAGCTACCGCGTGGTGCGCACCGCTGAAGAGAGCAAAATTGCCCTCTCCAACCGTCCTGAACATGCGGTATCGTTACCGTTTATCCGCGACGAGCTGGCAACCGCGATTTCACAGGAAGGGCTGGAAACAGCACTCACCCAGCCTCTGCAGCGTATTCTGGAGCAGGTTCAACTGGCCCTGGAGAACGGTAAAGAGAAGCCGGATATCATTTACCTGACCGGCGGTAGCGCCCGTTCGCCGCTGATCAAGAAAGCGCTGGCGGAACAACTGCCGGGGATCCCGATTGCCGGGGGCGATGACTTCGGCTCGGTAACCGCAGGGCTTGCCCGCTGGGCGCAGGTAGTGTTTAGCTAGTGTTGTTACGGTGCGGTCTGGTGCCCGCACCCCGGTCCTCTCCCACAGGGAGAGGGCGAACACACCCCAAACGGCATTGCCGTTTTGCGTTGACCTCCATTCAGACAATTCCAGACAGTCTTCCATATTTCCTCCATTTTTCCACCGTCTTGCCTGACTAAACTAGTATCATCCCCCGAAGTGTTTCAGGATGAGAACGTATAACGATGAAAGGCCGTAACAAATCCCGCTGGGCAATCGCCGCTGGCATCATTGTGGTGGTTCTTGCCGCCGCCTGGTACTGGCACAGTCAATCCGCTGAACCAACGTCAACCGCAAGTGCCAGTAACCCACCACAGCGCTCTGCGAGCGGTGGTCGTCACGGTATGCGCAGTGGTGCTCTGGCTCCGGTTCAGGCCGCGACGGCGGTGAGCAAAGCGGTACCCCGTTATCTCACAGGCCTGGGAACCATCACGGCGGCAAAGACCGTGACGGTACGCAGCCGCGTCGACGGTCAACTGATGGCGCTTCATTTCCAGGAGGGGCAGCAGGTCAACGCCGGTGATTTACTGGCGGAAATCGACCCGAGCCAGTTTAAGGTTACCCTCGCTCAGGCGCAGGGACAGCTCGCCAAAGATAAAGCCACGCTCGCCAACGCCCAGCGTGATTTAGCCCGCTATCAGCAACTGGTAAAAACCAATCTCGTGTCGCGCCAGGAGCTGGATACCCAGCAGTCTCTGGTCAGCGAATCCCAGGGCACGATAAAAGCCGATGAAGCCACCGTTGCCAGCGCGCAGCTACAGCTCGACTGGAGCCGTATTACCGCGCCGATTAGCGGACGCGTCGGCCTGAAACAGGTGGATATCGGCAACCAGATCTCCAGTGGCGATACCACCGGGATCGTGGTCATTACGCAAACTCATCCTATCGATCTTGTTTTTACCCTGCCGGAGAGTGATATCGCCACCGTCGTGCAGGCGCAAAAAACCGGGCAAGCGCTGGTGGTGGAAGCCTGGGATCGCACCAACAAGCAGAAACTCAGCGAAGGTTCCCTGCTGAGCCTCGATAACCAGATCGACACCACCACCGGCACCATCAAGCTGAAAGCGCGCTTTAACAACCAGGATGATGCCCTCTTCCCGAACCAGTTTGTGAATGCGCGGATGCTGGTTGCCACCGAGGAAAACGCGG
Organism: Enterobacter sp. LM3; assembly: GCF_046622475.1. NCBI lineage: Bacteria > Pseudomonadati > Pseudomonadota > Gammaproteobacteria > Enterobacterales > Enterobacteriaceae > Enterobacter > Enterobacter sp. LM3. The sequence goes on from NZ_JBJURN010000002.1 coordinate 302,988, forward strand.
TGGTGATCCCAACGGCTGCACTACAGATGGGTAACGAAGGTAACTTTGTCTGGGTGCTAAACAGTGACAACAACGTCAGCAAGCATCTGGTGAAAGCCGGGCTTCAGGACAGCCAGACGGTGGTGATCAGCGCCGGGATTGCCGTGGGCGACCGCGTGGTGACCGACGGCATAGACCGCCTGACCGAAGGGGCAAAAGTCGACGTTGTTGAAGCACACGGCAGCACCGCATCAGACGCTGCACCCACGAAGCGGGAGCATAAGAAACAGGGAGCGGCCTCCTGATGCAGGTCATGCCACCCAGCACGACAGGTGGGCCATCACGCCTGTTCATCATGCGCCCTGTCGCCACCACGTTGTTGATGGTGGCTATCCTGCTGGCCGGGATTATCGGCTACCGCTTCCTGCCCGTTTCGGCGCTGCCGGAAGTGGACTACCCGACGATTCAGGTTATCACTCTCTACCCCGGAGCCAGCCCGGATGTGGTGACGTCGGCCATTACCGCCCCACTCGAGCGCCAGTTTGGCCAGATGTCGGGGTTAAAACAGATGTCCTCGCAAAGTTCCGGCGGGGCATCCGTAGTGACGCTGCAGTTCCAGCTCACGCTGTCGCTGGATGTCGCCGAGCAGGAGGTGCAGGCTGCGATCAACGCGGCAACCAACCTGCTGCCGTCTGACCTGCCTAACCCACCGGTCTACAGCAAAGTCAACCCGGCCGATCCGCCGATCATGACCCTCGCGGTCACGTCATCCGCCATGCCGATGACTCAGGTTGAAGATATGGTCGAAACCCGCGTGGCACAGAAAATTTCGCAAGTGTCTGGCGTGGGTCTGGTCACGCTGGCGGGCGGGCAGCGCCCGGCGGTTCGCGTGAAACTTAACGCCCAGGCGATCGCCGGGCTGGGGTTAACCAGTGAAACCATTCGTGCGGCCATCAGCAATGCCAACGTCAACTCGGCAAAAGGTTCGCTGGATGGCCCGGCCCGTGCCGTCACGCTCTCTGCAAACGATCAGATGCAGTCCGCCGATGAGTACCGCCAGCTGATTGTGGCGTACCAGAACGGCGCTCCCGTACGCCTGGGTGATGTGGCGACCGTTGAACAAGGGGCGGAAAACAGCTGGCTTGGCGCATGGGCCAACAAACAGCCGGCGATCGTGATGAACGTTCAGCGCCAGCCAGGTGCAAACATCATTGCAACCGCCGACAGCATTCGTACCATGCTGCCGCAGCTGATTGACAGTCTGCCGAAGTCGGTCAGCGTGAAGGTCCTCTCTGACCGCACCACCAATATTCGCGCGTCGGTTACCGATACTCAGTTCGAGCTAATGCTGGCGATTGCGCTGGTGGTAATGATTATTTACCTGTTCCTGCGCAACGTGCCCGCAACCATTATCCCCGCCGTTGCCGTACCGCTCTCGCTGGTCGGCACGTTCGCGGTGATGGTGTTCCTCGGTTTTTCGATTAACAACCTGACGTTAATGGCGCTCACCATCGCCACCGGTTTCGTGGTGGATGACGCCATCGTGGTGATCGAGAACATCTCACGCTATATCGAAAAAGGCGAAAAACCGCTGGCCGCCGCGCTGAAGGGGGCGGGTGAGATTGGCTTTACTATTATCTCGCTGACCTTCTCACTGATTGCAGTGCTGATCCCACTCCTGTTTATGGGTGATATCGTCGGACGTCTGTTCCGTGAATTTGCCGTCACGCTGGCAATCGCAATCTTAATCTCTGCCGTGGTGTCGCTGACGCTGACGCCGATGATGTGCGCCCGCATGCTGAGCGTTGAGTCCCTGCGTAAGCAAAACCGCTTCTCCCGCGCCTCTGAACGCATGTTCGAACGCATTATTGCCGCTTACGGACACGTGCTGGCGAAAGTGCTCAATCATCCGTGGGCGACGCTGAGTGTAGCCCTGGGTACGCTGGCACTGAGCGTGATGCTGTGGATCTTCATCCCTAAAGGTTTCTTCCCAATTCAGGATAACGGCATTATTCAGGGTACGCTGCAGGCACCGCAGTCGGTTTCGTTTGCCAGCATGGCACAGCGCCAGCAGCAGGTATCTGAGACAATCATGAACGATCCGGCGGTCGAGAGCCTGACGTCGTTTGTTGGCGTGGATGGTACTAACCCGTCGCTGAACAGCGCTCGTCTGCAAATCAACCTTAAACCGCTGAGTGGCCGTGATGACCGCGTGCAAACGGTGATTGAACGTCTGCAAACCGCCGTGGCACGCGTGCCGGGCGTTGAACTCTACCTGCAGCCGATTCAGGATTTAACCATTGATACGCAGGTGAGCCGCACGCAGTACCAGTTCACGCTGCAGGCGACCACGCTCGACGCACTCAGCACCTGGGTTCCGCAACTGGTGAATAAACTGAAAGCGCAGCCGCAGCTCTCCGACGTCAGCAGCGACTGGCAGGACAAAGGTCTGGCAGCGTATGTGAACGTCAACCGTGACACCGCCAGTCGGCTGGGCATCACGATGGCCGATGTGGATAACGCACTGTATAACGCCTTTGGTCAGCGTCTGATCTCCACGATTTATACCCAGGCGAACCAGTATCGCGTGGTGCTGGAACACAACACCGAAAACACCCCGGGGCTTGCCGGGCTGGACTCGGTACGCCTGACCAGCAAAGACGGCGGCATTGTGCCGTTAAGTGCAATTGCGAATGTGGAAGAGCGCTATACCCCACTGTCGATAAACCATCTGGATCAGTTCCCGTCCACCACCATTTCGTTCAACGTGCCGGACAATTACTCGCTGGGCGAAGCGGTTGAAGCCATTGTGGCCGCTGAAAAAGCGCTGAGCTTCCCGTCAGATATTCAGACCCAGTTCCAGGGCAGTACGCTGGCGTTCCAGGCCGCGCTGGGTAACACCATCTGGCTGATTGTGGCGGCGGTCGTGGCGATGTACATCGTGCTCGGCGTGCTGTACGAAAGCTTTATTCACCCGATTACCATCCTCTCCACCCTGCCGACCGCGGGCGTAGGGGCACTGCTGGCGCTGATGCTGGCAGGCAGCGAACTGGACGTCATTGCCATCATCGGGATCATTCTGCTTATCGGGATCGTGAAGAAAAACGCCATCATGATGATCGACTTTGCCCTCGCCGCCGAGCGCGAGCAGGGGATGTCGCCACGCGATGCCATCTTCCAGGCCTGTCTGTTGCGTTTTCGTCCGATCCTGATGACGACACTCGCCGCCCTGCTGGGTGCCCTGCCGTTGATGCTGAGTACCGGTGTAGGGGCTGAGCTGCGCCGCCCGTTGGGGGTGGGTATGGTCGGCGGTTTACTGGTCAGCCAGGTGTTGACGCTCTTTACCACACCGGTCATTTACCTGCTGTTTGACCGTCTGGCGCTGTGGGCGAAAAGCCGCTTCCCGAAACGTGAAGAGGAGGCATAAGTGAAGTTTTTCGCCCTCTTCATTTACCGACCGGTGGCGACGATTTTAATTTCGCTCGCCATCACCCTGTGCGGCGTGCTGGGCTTCCGGCTGCTGCCGGTGGCTCCGTTGCCGCAGGTGGATTTCCCGGTGATCATGGTCAGCGCCTCGCTGCCTGGCGCATCCCCGGAAACCATGGCATCGTCCGTCGCCACGCCGCTGGAGCGCTCGCTCGGGCGGATTGCGGGGGTCAACGAAATGACCTCCAGCAGTTCGCTTGGCAGCACGCGTATTATTCTGGAGTTTAGCTTTGACCGCGATATAAACGGAGCCGCGCGTGACGTGCAGGCGGCTATCAACGCCGCGCAAAGCCTGCTGCCGAGCGGGATGCCGAGCCGCCCGACCTACCGCAAAGCCAACCCGTCCGATGCGCCGATTATGATCCTGACGCTCACTTCGGAGACTTACTCTCAGGGACAACTGTACGATTTCGCCTCCACACAGCTGGCGCAGACCCTTACGCAGATTGACGGTGTGGGCGATGTGAGCGTTGGCGGTAGCTCCCTGCCCGCCGTGCGCGTGGGTTTAAACCCACAGGCGCTGTTTAACCAGGGGGTGTCGCTGGACGAGGTGCGCACCGCCATCAGCAATGCCAACGTGCGTAAGCCACAAGGGGCAATTGAGGACAGCGGCCATCGCTGGCAGATCCAGACCAACGACGCGCTGAAAACCGCCGCTGAATACCAGCCGCTGATTATTCACTACAACAACGGCGCGGCGGTACGCTTAAGCGATGTCGCCAGCGTCACCGACTCGGTACAGGATGTCCGCAACGCGGGGATGACCAACGCCAAACCGGCGATCCTGCTGATGATCCGCAAGCTGCCGGAAGCCAATATTATCCAGACGGTGAACAGCATCCGCGCGCGATTGCCGGAGCTACAGGAGACTATCCCGGCTGCAATTGACCTGCAGATTGCCCAGGATCGCTCTCCGACCATTCGCGCCTCGCTCGAAGAGGTAGAACAGACGCTGGTGATCTCCGTCGGGCTGGTTATCCTGGTGGTCTTTTTGTTTCTGCGCTCCGGGCGCGCAACGCTCATTCCCGCCGTAGCAGTGCCGGTCTCGCTGATTGGGACATTTGCCGCCATGTATCTGTGCGGCTTTAGCCTCAACAACCTGTCGCTGATGGCCCTGACCATCGCCACCGGGTTTGTGGTGGATGATGCCATTGTGGTACTGGAGAACATCTCCCGTCATCTGGAAGCCGGCGTGAAACCGCTTCAGGCTGCGCTTCAGGGCACGCGCGAAGTGGGCTTTACGGTGCTTTCAATGAGTTTGTCGCTGGTGGCGGTGTTCCTGCCGCTGCTGCTGATGGGCGGGCTTCCCGGCCGCCTGCTGCGCGAGTTTGCGGTGACGCTCTCCGTCGCCATCGGTATTTCGCTGGCTGTCTCGCTCACGCTCACGCCGATGATGTGCGGCTGGATGCTCAGGCGCAGCAAACCGCGTTCGCAGCCGCGTCGCAAGGGGTTTGGTCGTGTCCTGATGGCCATGCAGGGAGGCTACGGTAAATCACTGAAGTGGGTACTGAACCATACGCGGCTTGTCGGGTTAGCGCTTATCGCCACGATCGGGCTTAATGTCTGGATGTATATTACCATCCCGAAAACCCTCTTCCCGGAGCAAGATACCGGCGTGTTGATGGGCGGTATTCAGGCTGACCAGAGCATTTCGTTCCAGGCAATGCGCGGTAAACTGCAGGACTTTATGAAAATCATCCGCGAGGACAAGGCGGTGGATAACGTCACCGGTTTTACCGGCGGCTCCCGCGTCAACAGCGGGATGATGTTTATCACCCTTAAACCGCGTGATGTCCGCAATGAAACCGCACAACAGGTGATTGACCGCCTGCGAGTGAAGCTTGCCAAAGAGCCCGGGGCAAACCTGTTTTTGATGGCCGTTCAGGATATCCGCGTGGGCGGGCGTCAGGCCAATGCCAGCTACCAGTACACCCTGCTTTCTGACGACCTGGCCGCCCTGCGCGAGTGGGAGCCGAAGATCCGCAAAGCGCTGGCCGCACTGCCACAGCTGGCGGACGTGAATTCCGATCAACAGGACAACGGTTCTGAGATGGATCTGACCTACGATCGCGACACTATGTCGCGTCTGGGGATTAATGTTGAAGCGGTCAACAGCCTGCTGAACAACGCCTTCGGTCAGCGCGAAATCTCGACCATCTACCGGCCGATGAACCAGTACAAAGTGGTGATGGAGGTTGACCCACGCTACACCCAGGATATCAGCGCGCTGGATAAAATGTACATCATCAACAGCGACGGCAAACCCATCCCGCTCTCCTGGTTTGCCAGCTGGCGGCCTGCGAACGCGCCGCTGTCGGTTAACCATCAGGGGCTTTCGGCTGCGTCGACCATCTCCTTTAACCTGCCAACCGGCTCGTCGCTTTCCGAGGCCAGCGATGCTATCAACCGCGCCATGACCCAGCTTGGCGTACCGTCCACCGTACGCGGCAGTTTTGCCGGCACCGCGCAGGTGTTCCAGCAGACGATGAACTCGCAGGTCATTTTGATTCTGGCGGCCATTGCGACGGTCTATATTGTGCTTGGCGTGCTGTATGAAAGCTACGTCCATCCGCTGACCATCCTCTCAACCCTGCCATCAGCGGGCGTCGGGGCGTTGCTGGCGCTGGAATTGTTTGGTGCTCCATTCAGCCTGATAGCATTAATCGGGATCATGCTATTAATAGGCATTGTGAAGAAAAACGCCATCATGATGGTCGACTTTGCGCTGGATGCCCAACGTCACGGCAATCTTCCTCCGGAAGAGGCGATATTCCAGGCCTGCCTGCTGCGTTTTCGTCCGATCATGATGACCACGCTGGCGGCACTGTTTGGTGCGCTACCGCTGGTGATATCCGGTGGCGACGGCTCAGAGCTGCGCCAGCCGCTGGGTATTACAATTGTCGGCGGGCTGGTGATGAGCCAACTGCTGACGCTCTACACCACGCCGGTGGTCTATCTCTTTTTCGACCGCCTGCGAATGCGTTTTTCGCGTAAAAACAGAACCACGGTGACCGAGTAAATGACCGACCTCCCCGCGAATGTTCGCTGGCAATTATGGATTGTCGCCTTCGGCTTCTTTATGCAGTCGCTGGATACGACCATCGTCAACACCGCCCTCCCCTCGATGGCCAAAAGTCTCGGGGAGAGCCCGCTGCACATGCATATGGTGATTGTCTCCTACGTGCTGACAGTCGCCGTGATGCTGCCTGCCAGCGGCTGGCTGGCGGATAAAGTGGGGGTAAGGAATATCTTTTTCACCGCCATTGTGCTGTTTACCGTCGGTTCGCTGTTTTGCGCGCAGGCCAACACCCTCGACCAACTGGTGATGGCACGTGTGCTGCAAGGGTTTGGCGGCGCGATGATGGTACCCGTCGGGCGGCTGACGGTAATGAAAATTGTGCCGCGCGAGCAGTATATGTCGGCGATGACCTTTGTGACCTTACCTGGACAGATTGGCCCGCTGCTCGGCCCCGCGCTGGGCGGGCTTCTGGTGGAATACGCCTCCTGGCACTGGATCTTCTTAATTAACCTGCCCGTGGGTATCGTCGGTGCTATCGCAACCCTGATGCTGATGCCTAACTACACCATGCAGACGCGGCGCTTTGACTTCTTTGGTTTCATGCTGCTGGCATCCGGGATGGCCATGCTCACGCTGGCGCTCGACGGGCAAAAAGGGCTGGGGATTTCATCCCTGACGCTGGGCATTCTGGTCACCCTCGGTATCACGGCAATACTGGGGTATCTGTGGCATGCCAGAGGCAACGCTAAAGCGCTGTTCAGCCTGTCGCTGTTTAAAAACACCACCTACCGTCTGGGCCTGCTCGGCAGCTTTGCCGGACGAGCCGGTAGCGGCATGCTGCCGTTTATGACGCCGGTATTTCTGCAGATTGGGATGGGGTTCTCACCGTTCCATGCAGGCTTAATGATGATCCCAATGGTGCTTGGCAGTATGGGGACGAAGCGCATTGTGGTGCAGGTGGTGAACCGCTTTGGTTATCGTCATGTGCTGGTAGTCGCCACGCTGGCACTGGCGCTGGTCATCCTGCTGTTTATGGCCGTGGCGCTGATGGGCTGGTACTACGCCCTGCCGCTGGTGTTGTTCTGCCAGGGGGTTATCAACGCCATGCGCTTCTCATCAATGAATACCCTGACGCTGAAAGACCTGCCGGATGAGCAGGCGAGCAGCGGCAACAGCCTGCTGTCGATGGTGATGCAGCTTTCCATGAGCGTAGGGGTCACCATCGCGGGCCTGTTGCTCGGCATGTATGGGCAGCACCATCTCAGCGTTGACACCCCGGTCGCTCACCAGGTGTTTTTATATACCTATCTCAGCATGGCGGTGATTATTGCCCTGCCCGCATTCATCTTCGCCAGGGTGCCGGATGATACCAGTAAAAACGCCGTGATCCGGCGTGGCAAAAGGAGTGAACCATGAAATTCTGGCGTCCTGGCATTACCGGTAAACTCTTTGTCGCAATATTTGCCACCTGCATCGTCCTGCTGATCACCATGCACTGGGCGGTACGTCTCAGCTTTGAGCGCGGGTTTATTGATTACATCAAACACGGTAACGAGCAACGCCTGCAGGGGTTGAGCGATGCGCTGGCCGAGCAGTATACTCTGCACGGAAACTGGCGTTTTTTACGCAATAACGACCGCTTTGTGTTCCAGATCCTGCGCTCGCTTGAGCATGATACCAACGACGATCGTCCCGGCCCCGGCATGCCGCCGCACGGATGGCGCACGCAGTTCTGGGTGATCGACCAGGATATGCACGTTCTGGTTGGCCCGCGCGCGCCGGTTCCGCCGGACGGAACCCGGCGTGCCATCAAGGTGAATAATGAGGCCGTTGGCTGGGTTATTGCCTCCCCGGTCGAGCGCCTGACGCGCAACACCGATATCAACTTTGATCGCCAGCAGCGCCGTACCAGCTGGCTGATTGTCGCACTCGCCATACTGCTTGCCGCGCTCGCCACCTTCCCGCTGGCACGCGGCCTGCTCGCACCGGTTAAACGGCTGGTGGAAGGTACGCACAAGCTGGCCGCCGGGGATTTCACCACCCGCGTGGACACCCAAAGCCAGGACGAACTGGGTAAACTGGCGCAGGACTTCAACCAGCTCGCCAGCACGCTGGAGAAAAACCAGCAGATGCGACGCGATTTTATGGCCGATATTTCGCACGAGCTGCGCACCCCGCTGGCAGTACTGCGTGGCGAACTGGAAGCCATTCAGGACGGTGTGCGTCAGTTCACCCCTGAATCCGTGGCCTCCTTACAGGCGGAAGTAGGCACGCTGACCAAACTGGTGGACGACCTGCATCAGCTCTCGATGTCGGACGAAGGGGCGCTGGCTTATCAGAAAGCCCCGGTGGACGTGATCAACATTCTGGAAGTTGCCAGCGGAGCCTTCCGCGAGCGCTTTGCCAGCCGCAACCTGAAAATCCATCTCTCCCTGCCGGACAGCGCCGTGGTGTTTGGTGACAGGGATCGCCTGATGCAGTTGTTCAATAATCTGCTGGAAAACAGCCTGCGCTACACTGACAGCGGCGGCGGGCTACATATCTCCGGTAAGCAGGAAAACGGGCGTTTTGCCCTCACCTTTGCGGACTCCGCCCCTGGCGTGCAGGACGCACAACTGGAAAGATTGTTTGAGCGTTTTTATCGCACCGAAGGCTCCCGCAACCGCGCCAGCGGCGGCTCCGGCCTGGGGCTGGCGATTTGCGTCAACATCGTCGAAGCGCACAACGGCACGCTGCGTGCCGCCCATTCGCCTTTTGGCGGGGTTAGCATTACAGTAGAGTTACCTCTGGAACGGGATTTATCGAGAGAAGCATGACCGAGTTACCGATTGACAAAAACACACCGCGCATTTTGATCGTGGAAGATGAGCCTAAGCTTGGGCAGCTGCTGATCGACTATTTACGCGCCGCAAGCTATGCCCCGTCGCTGATCAGTCATGGCGATCAGGTGCTGCCATATGTACGCCAGACACCGCCGGATCTGATTCTGCTGGATCTGATGCTACCGGGCACAGACGGCCTGACCCTGTGCCGGGAAATTCGTCGCTTCTCCGACGTCCCCATCGTGATGGTGACCGCTAAAATCGAAGAGATTGACCGTCTGCTGGGGCTGGAAATTGGCGCAGATGACTACATCTGCAAGCCGTATAGCCCGCGTGAGGTCGTCGCCCGCGTGAAGACCATCCTGCGCCGCTGCAAACCGCAGCGAGAACTGCAAACGCTGGACGCGGAAAGCCCGCTGATCGTCGACGAAGGTCGCTTCCAGGCGAGCTGGCGCAGTAAACTACTGGATCTCACTCCTGCCGAGTTCCGCCTGCTGAAAACCCTCTCCCACGAGCCGGGGAAAGTATTCTCCCGCGAACAGCTGCTGAACCACCTGTATGACGATTATCGCGTCGTCACCGACCGCACCATCGACAGCCACATCAAAAACCTGCGTCGCAAGCTGGAAGCTCTTGACCCCGATCAGTCATTTATTCGCGCGGTGTATGGCGTGGGATATCGGTGGGAAGCGGATGCGTGCAGGATTGTTTAACGTAGCCAGACGCGTTTAAGGATAAACCCTGAGTAAAAGCGGCAGTTGTTAGCTAAAAGAACAGACACTGCGCAGAGCACATTGCTGGAAAAAAAACCGCGGTTTGCTTTATAAAGCGTCTTGATTTTGTTGGAAAACTGGTGAGGGGTGCGCTCTGTCTTTTCATGGTGTTACCCTTCGCTGTGCCCTGGATCCGACATATGAGCTTTACCATTACTGGCAATATCGCAAAACCGCCTGATAACAGGCACAGCTAAGCGACCAAAAGGTTTACCTCCCCGCTCCGCAGCGCTACAATGCCCGCCCTTAAAGTAGGGGATCATCCCCTTACCGCGACACCGTGTGTACGCGGATCTGACCTGTCATCAGAACGAGAACAAACATGTTTAAACCGGAACTCCTTTCCCCGGCGGGAACGCTGCAAAATATGCGTTACGCTTTCGCTTATGGTGCCGACGCCGTTTACGCGGGCCAGCCGCGCTACTCGCTGCGCGTGCGCAACAACGAATTCAACCACGAGAACCTGCAGCTCGGCATCAATGAAGCGCATGAGCTGGGCAAAAAATTCTACGTCGTTGTTAACATTGCGCCGCACAACGCCAAGCTGAAAACGTTCATCCGTGACCTGAAGCCGGTAGTGGATATGGGGCCGGACGCGCTGATCATGTCAGACCCGGGTTTAATCATGCTGGTGCGGGAGAACTTCCCGGAAATGGATATTCACCTCTCCGTGCAGGCCAACGCCGTAAACTGGGCGACGGTGAAATTCTGGAAGCAGATGGGGCTCACCCGCGTCATTCTGTCTCGCGAACTTTCCCTCGAAGAGATTGAAGAGATCCGCACCCAGGTGCCGGATATGGAAATCGAGATCTTCGTCCACGGTGCGCTGTGCATGGCCTACTCTGGCCGCTGCCTGCTTTCTGGCTATATCAACAAGCGCGACCCGAACCAGGGAACCTGTACCAACGCCTGCCGCTGGGAATATAACGTCCAGGAAGGCAAAGAAGATGACATCGGTAATATCGTGCATAAACACGAACCGATCCCGGTCACTAACGTTGAGCCTACACTGGGCGTCGGCGCACCGACCGACAGCGTGTTTATGATTGAAGAAGCCAAACGTCCTGGCGAGTACATGACCGCCTTTGAAGACGAGCACGGCACCTACATCATGAACTCCAAAGACCTGCGCGCCATCGCACACGTTGAACGTCTGACCCAGATGGGCGTGCATTCGCTGAAAATCGAAGGCCGCACCAAGTCCTATTACTACTGCGCGCGTACTGCACAGGTGTACCGTAAAGCCATCGACGATGCTGCTGCCGGTAAACCATTCGATACCAGCCTGCTGGAAACGCTGGAAGGTCTGGCGCATCGCGGTTACACCGAAGGCTTCCTGCGTCGTCACACGCACGACGACTACCAGAACTACGAGCACGGCTATTCAGTTTCAGAGCGCCAGCAGTTTGTTGGTGATTTCACCGGCGAGCGCAAAGGCGCACTGGCCGCCGTCGCCGTGAAGAACAAGTTCACCAAAGGCGACAGCCTGGAGCTGATGACCCCGCAGGGCAACATGAACTTCACGCTGGAGCATCTGGAAAACGGCAAAGGTGAAGCGATTACCGTTGCACCTGGCGATGGACATACCGTCTGGCTGCCGGTTCCGGAAGAAGTGGAGCTGAAATTTGCGCTGCTGATGCGTAATTTCGACGGCGAAAGCACCCGTAACCCGCACAGCAAGTAGTTAATCAGGGGGATTTTTTCGCGCCGGGATAATTCTTAGAATCGGATCACATACCGCTTCGCTCAATAAGGGTATTATCCTCTCCGCTGAAAAACATAACCCATAAATGCTAGCTGTACCAGGAACCACCTCCTTAGCCTGCGTAATCTCCCTTACGCGGGCTTATTTTTTCTTTTAATGCCCTGAAAATAAAAGGGTTTAATTCAAATACCCCCCATGCATTGACCATGCCGATACGTATAGTCCCGCCAGGTGGGGCTTATGCTTTGGAAGGTAGCCTCACACGGATATAATCAGTGTTTGTAGGAAGATCTCTAAAAGTGAATGGCCCGGATTACAGGGATACTTACATGCCCACGGTGTCGTTTTAGCGGCACGTTTCTCTCCTTCCGTGGGCGACAGTATGCCCGTTGCCCCCAATGCGCCAGTCTTGAAAGGCATCGTTTACAATTTATGGTGCTACGTCACGTGTTGGGAAATAAAAATACTTCCGCAATGAAAGCAATGCACTTAGCACCAGAGCCTGCCTTTGATAACAAGCCGTATTTCGCTGTTATGGCATCAGGCAGAGAGAGCAGAGTGACGTTGTATTCCTGATGAATATCTCGGCTACGCGAGGCGAAGGGATACAGATTCATGTGAAACCGGACACAGATGAATCATGCCCGGTATACAGATGACCTGTTATCAAAACAGGGTTGCTGCCGTAATCTGCAACGTCATGGGCTGATTAATCCAGAAGTGGCTTACGGTTTTCTTTCGCGGGCTCAGGCTTCAGTTTTTCAACCGGAATACTGCACATGCTCTCAGCAATTATCCCAAAAAGAGAGTCTCTGCGGAATGCTTCCCATTGCCCTACATCCGGCTCCGAATGGATAAGATCTCCTTCAGCGAACGGTCTGGAAAACATCGAGCGTCCCATTACGGCACGCTGATTGTTGTCGCAGTTAATCACATCTATTGCCCGGGAGCTGGAAATATAAACAGGGGGATCTTTTATAATCAGTGTCTGCTCAGCGTAGTTATTGATGAAATAAAACCGACGCAGGTGGCTGTTACCCTGATAAGTTGAAATGACCCTGAAATCGACATATGACGTTACGCGTTCATCTTCAAGAATTTTTATGAAACCAGCGGGGGTCTTTGCCGGTGCTTGCGACTGGGGGTTACTGGTTCCGGCGCATCCTGCTAACGTAAGAAGTAATAACAATGCGAGTTTTTTCATTTTGCGCTTCCGGCAGTTAAGTCAGGTCGTAATGTGGCGAGTATCTCTGGTGTTACATTTCCCTGAACGGAACAGAGCAGTAATGTCCCTTGTTTGCCTTTACTGAGCATTAACAGCTTTTCAGTACTTTCTTTGGCTGGTGCAATACCCGACACCGCCTGCGCATTGTTTTCCCAGTCACTGTGGGCTGCGGTTTTGATCATCGCCTGAGAGACATAATCCTCTCCAGCCTTGCTCCAGGTTAAATGATCAAGCCTGGACATGACTTCCTGAGGTGATTCTTTGAAAATCAGCCCCCAGTAATAGAACTTTCCGTAATTGATTTCATTAAGATTGCTGGTTTGCACAAAATATCCCGATAGCGTCAGGTTTAACTCGTGCAGTGGTTGAGCGAGCCAGACGGTACCATTACCATCAACCGGGGATTTGAACCAGGCGTGATGTTGCTGGCCAATCGTTAAAGGTGCCACGCGGCTGAGCGTGGCCCGTTGCTGATATATCTCACTGAAAAAAGTGGTGTCACAACGCGTCAGGCTTTGTGTCAACGTACTGGCATAAACAGGTAACACGACCCCGGTTATTCCCAGCATAAACCCAATGCTGAAGATGCTTTTACGCATGTAATATCCTTATAAACAATAAACTCCTTACATCGGCATACTGCGATAAGACTTTACACTTATGTTTCTCGTACACGTGCCAGGCTAGTTAAAAACATGCCGGTTATTCCTGATTATGACTGGAGCATATTCGGGGCCTGGGTCAGCCATTTTTCCCCAATTGCCTGGCAAAAATCATGATAGCAACTGTAAGCTCCACTGATACCCCCGCGCCAATCTTTAATGTGCTTTTCGTGATTCTGAACCGCCACTAAGTAGTCAATATGCCTGGCTTTTTACGATGTCAGCTGCTGGCACTAATTTCGTAAATCCAGGCATAATGTCCAGTGTTCATCAACAGACACAGTAACCCGCGAACGTTGCTCTATGGACAACTGTGGTTCGGTCCAGAGGAAAGGATAGAAGGAGTAAACTACGTTACCGTTTATTGAAGTCGTTTCTTCTCGCCAACCTGTCCAGCGTACGCTTTTGTAGAATAAATCCAAATCCCCACAAAGCGCCCAGTGCAGAAAACCTGAATAGTTGGTTTCGAGGCTCTCCCATTCGAGAGTATCCGGCGCGAGATAATATATCCCGCCGAGGTCTTTACCAAACTCCCCCCCGTTAAGTGCAAAAAAGCCTCCGGATACATCATCAGCAATTAATAATGCCTGAAATGTACTAGCTGTTACTAACTGCGTCCAGGAAGCTAGAGTTCGTGGCAATCTGGTATGACCGGAGCCTAAAATCCGTAGCCAACCACTGTCAACGAGTATCCCTCCGGTTTCATATGAAATAGCACCAAGCGGAGAGAACGTAGTCATCTGAAGCTGATGTAAATCAGAGCGTGCCTGCGCTGGGTTACGGGGAAGCACTTCATAATCATTGATTGCTTTATCCAGCCATTGCTTCACTGTAAGCCAGCCAGACCTCTGCTGATCGATTAATTCAGTTAGTTCCCTCATCCCTTATCCTCATTCACACAACATAGCTTTATCCCATTAATCGGACACTCAACCGATAACATGAGCATGATTCGTGTATTCCTTCTTAAAATATAGCATTGGGTTGGCAACACCCGCTTTTGGCTGTGAGTTCAACCGCTGGATGCAACATACTGGTTAAAACCCGATTTACCAGCCGGGCAGACAACCCACGCACCATGTCATCGTTTCGCAACACGCTTTATGATCAACGGTGGCAGTATTATTACTTTGCACCTGAATATTTGCAGGATGCAGTTACGCTAAACCCTCTTCAGTGGGGGAGCCTACACGGGCTTATTTTTTTGCCTTTCATCCTGTTCCTACCCGCTTTTTTCCTCCCTGCGATACACTTTTTGATAACGCTACAAAAGGGAGCAGCGCGGATGGCAACGTATCCAGACAGTTTATTGATTCTGAACGGCAAGAGTGCCAGTAATGACATACTGCGCCAGGCGGTGGTCGATTTGCGGGAAGATGGTGCCCACATTCACGTACGGCTCACGTGGGAAAAAGGCGATGCCGCGCGGTATGTTGCCGAAGGCGTACAGTTGGGCGTCAACACGATTATTTCTGGCGGTGGTGACGGCACCATCAACGAGATAGCGACGGCCCTGATCGGCCTGAACGTGGACACACGCCCGGTGATGGGTATTTTACCGCTCGGTACAGCAAATGATTTTGCCACCAGCGCGGGGATACCGGAGGATCTGAGTAAAGCGCTACAGCTTGCCATTCTCGGGAAAGCAACCGCAGTCGATATTGCACAGGTAAACGATAAAACCTGCTTTATCAATATGGCGACGGGCGGATTTGGTACGCGCATTACCAGTGAAACACCGGAAAAGCTGAAGGCGGCACTGGGCGGCGTTTCCTATCTCATCCACGGTCTGATGCGAATGGATACCCTGAAACCCGATCGCTGCGAAATTCACGGGGATGATTTTTACTGGCAGGGTGATGCGCTGGTGATCGGGATCGGTAACGGTCGTCAGGCGGGCGGTGGGCAACAGCTTTGCCCGGAGGCGCTGATCAATGATGGCTTACTGGCACTGCGCATTTTCACCGGTGACGGGCTGCTGCCAGCACTGTTTACCACCCTCACCCAACCGGAGAAAAGCCCGAACATCATTGATGGGCAATCCGCCTGGTTTGAGGTGAATGCGCCGCACGGAATGACTTTTAACCTTGATGGCGAACCGTTGAGCGGGAAACGGTTCCGAATTGCGGTTGTACCAGGAGCGTTGCAGTGTCGATTGCCACCAGATTGTATGCTGCTGCGCTGAATGAATTGCCGGGTAGCGGTTAGCCTGACCCGGCCTGTATTTTGCGCCTTCTCCCGTGTCGGAGAAGCGTCAGTTTTTTAAGCAATCGTCACTTTGCTGTCCAGATACACGTCCTGAACCGCATTGATCAGCTTCACGCCGTCAGCCATCGATTTTTTAAACGCCTTACGGCCAAGGATCAGCCCCATACCACCCGCGCGTTTGTTGATAACCGCCGTACGTACCGCGTCTGAGAGATCGGTTTCCCCCCCCGCCGCACCGCCGGAGTTAATAAGCCCCGCGCGTCCCATATAGCAGTTCGCCAGTTGGTAACGCACCAGATCGATGGGGTTATCGGTGGTCAGTTTGCTGTAAACACGATCATCGGTGTAACCGAAGTTCACCGCCTTATAGCCGCCGTTATTCTCGGCCATTTTCTGCTTCACAATGTCTGCGCCAATGGTTGCCGCCAGGTGGTTCGCCTGGCCGGTCAGGTCGGCAGATACATGGTAATCCACGCCATCTTTTTTGAACGCATTATTACGCAAATACGCCCAAAGCACGGTAACCATCCCGAGTTCATGCGCGCGCTCAAACGCGGCGGAGATCTCTTCAATCTGGCGGCGCGACTGCTCAGAACCGAAATAGATGGTCGCCCCGACGGCCACCGCGCCCATATTGAACGCCTGTTCTACGCTGGCATACAGGGTCTGGTCGTATTCGGTTGGGTAGCTCAGGGTTTCATTGTGGTTCAGCTTAACGAGGAACGGAATACGGTGAGCGTAACGGCGCGATACCGAAGCCAGCACGCCATAGGTCGACGCCACGCAGTTACAGCCTGCTTCAATTGCCAGCTCAACGATGTTCTTCGGATCGAAATACAGCGGGTTGGCCGCAAACGATGCGCCAGCAGAATGCTCAACGCCCTGGTCAACCGGCAAAATAGAGAGATACCCGGTGCCTCCCAGCCGCCCGGTATTGTAGAGCGTCTGCATATTTCGCAGTACCGCAGGCGGACGATTGTTATCCACCATCACACGGTCAACGTAGTCGTGGCCAGGCAGGTAGAGTTTGTCGGCTGGAATGGTCATACAACGATGCTGTAAAAGGCTGTCGGCATCTTTGCCAAGCAACTGTGCAATATCAGTCATAGCTATGCTCCCGTAGCGTGTTATCCAAACCCACATTTTCGCGGGCAGACTAAGCCTGGTACCGACTTAACCGATTTTCCACCTTCTGCCATTTTTTTCAGCACAATCTGCTGGCTCGATTCTGGCACAACAAAACTGTTACATTGATCAAACAATCACCACAAAGGTATTTAAAAGGTATCATTGAATGGTATGTTAAAGGAGTACCCTCTCTGACATGCAGGATTAAACAATGAAAACGAAAGTCCAACTGTCATTCATGATGTTTGTTGAATGGTTTATCTGGGGCGCATGGTTTGTACCGCTGTGGCTGTGGTTAAGCAAAAGCGGTTTTAGCGCCGGGGAAATTGGCTGGTCTTACGCCTGTACCGCGATTGCAGCGATCCTCTCGCCAATCCTGGTCGGTTCGCTGACCGACCGCTTCTTCGCCGCCCAGAAAGTGCTGGCAGTGCTGATGTTTGCCGGGGCTATTCTGATGTACTTTGCCGCACAGCAAACTCAGTTCAGCACCTTCTTCCCGCTGCTACTGCTGTATTCCCTGACCTATATGCCTACCATCGCGCTGACTAACAGCATTGCCTTTGCCAACGTGGATGACGTCGAGGCCGATTTCCCGCGTATTCGCGTGATGGGCACGATTGGCTGGATAGCCTCCGGTCTGGCGTGCGGTTTCCTGCCGCAGATGATGGGCTATAGCGACATTTCGGATACCAATATCCCACTGCTGATGACGGCGGCCAGCTCTGCGCTGCTCGGCGTGTTTGCCCTGTTCCTGCCGGATACACCGCCGAAAAGTACCGGTAAACTCGATTTCAAAGTGATGCTGGGGCTGGATGCGCTGATCCTGTTGCGCGACAAAAACTTCCTGGTGTTCTTCTTCTGCTCGTTCCTGTTCGCCATGCCGCTGGCTTTCTACTACATCTTTGCCAACGGGTATCTCACCGAAGTGGGCATGAAAAACGCAACCGGCTGGATGACACTCGGCCAGTTCTCCGAAATCTTCTTTATGCTGGCGCTGCCGTTCTTCACCAAACGCTTTGGTATTAAGAAGGTCTTACTGCTGGGGCTTATCACCGCCGCCATCCGCTATGGTTTCTTTGTTTACGGTGGTGCGGAACAATACTTCACTTACGCCCTGCTGTTCCTCGGCATTCTGCTGCACGGCGTGAGCTACGACTTCTACTACGTCACCGCGTATATCTACGTGGACAAAAAAGCACCGGTGCATATGCGTACCGCTGCGCAGGGCTTGATCACGCTGTGCTGTCAGGGCTTTGGTAGCCTGCTGGGTTACCGCCTGGGCGGCGTGATGATGGAAAAAATGTTCGCATACAAAGAGCCGGTGAATGGGCTGACCTTCAACTGGGCCGGAATGTGGGCATTCGGAGGGATCATGATTGCTGTGATCGCCGTGCTGTTTATGCTGTTTTTCCGCGAATCGGATAAAGAGATCACCGCAATTGAGGTGGTTGATGGCGATACCGCGCTGACACAAGGGGAAGTTAAATGAAACAAGAACGTGTTCTCGGTGCTCTTTACGGGCAGGCGTTAGGGGACGCAATGGGCATGCCGTCGGAGCTGTGGCCAAGAAAGCGCGTCAAAGCGCATTTCGGCTGGATTGACCGCTTCTTACCCGGCCCGGCAGAGAATAACGCGGCCTGCTATTTCAACCGCGCGGAGTTCACCGATGATACGTCGATGGCGCTGTGTCTGGCGGATGCGATTATCGAATGCGACGGGCAGATTAACGCGGATGTCATCGGCAAACATATTTTGCGCTGGGCCGAGTCGTTCGATGCCTTTAACAAAAACGTGTTAGGCCCGACCTCCAAAATTGCCCTCAACGCCATTCGCGATGGCAAACCGGTCAGCGAGCTGGAGAACAACGGCGTCACCAACGGGGCGGCGATGCGCGCCTCCCCGCTCGGCTGTCTGCTCCCGGCCACTCGCCTGGAGCACTTTGTTGAGCAGGTGGCGCAGGCTTCCAGCCCGACGCATAAATCGGATCTCGCCATTGCCGGTGCGGTGGTGATTGCCTGGGCGGTTTCACGCGCCATTGACGGCGAAAGCTGGCAGAACATCGTTACTGCCCTGCCCGGTATTGCCCGCTATGCACAGGAAGTGAAGACCACCACCTTCAGCGCATCACTTGCGGCACGTATTGAGCTGGCACTCAAAACCGTGCGTGAAGCCAACGGTACTGAATCCGCCAGCGAGCAGGTTTATCAGCTTGTGGGGGCAGGAACCAGCACCATTGAGTCCGTTCCGGCGGCGATCGCAATGGTTGAACTGGCAGGCACTGACCCGAACCGCTGCGCAATTTTATGCGCCAATCTGGGCGGCGATACGGACACCATCGGCGCAATGGCAACCGCAATCTGTGGCGCGCTGCACGGCGTACAGGCGATTAATCCGGCACTAAAGGATGAACTCGACGCCGTTAACCAGCCCGACTTTGGTCATTACTGCGAAAAATTGCTGCACTACCGGGAGCAAAGGGAGGGCGTATGAATTCTTTTGCCCAACGCCTTGAAACATTACGCGCCACGCGGCCAGTGACGGTGCTGGGGGCAGCGGTGATTGACGTTATCGCCGATGCTTACGCCCTGCCCTGGCGCGGATGTGATATCGAGCTAAAACAGCAGGGCGTCAATATTGGCGGCTGCGCGCTCAATATTGCCATAGCCCTAAAACGGCTTGGCGTCACCGCGCAAAATGCGCTGCCCGTCGGCCACGGCGTGTGGGCAGATATTATTCGCAACGCAATGGCAAAGCAGGATCTGCACAGCGCCGTGGAAGCCGAAACAGGCGATAACGGCTGGTGTCTGGCGCTGGTGGAGCCAGACGGTGAGCGCACGTTTATGTCGTTTAGCGGCGTGGAGAACCAGTGGCAGCAATCCTGGCTTGATGCGCTTAACGTGCCGCAAAAAAGCCTGGTTTATTTGTCCGGCTATCAACTGGCATCGCCGTGCGGGGAGTTACTGACGGGCTGGCTGGAAGGGTTGCAGGAGGTGACCGCGTTTATCGATTTCGGCCCACGCATCGCAGATATTCCCGACGCGCTGATGGCGCGGATTATGGCCTGTAAACCCATTGTGTCGCTTAATCGCCAGGAGGCGCAAATTGCTGCCGGGCGGCTTGGTGTGGAGGTTGATGCGTTAGGTGCAACATGGCAACAACGTTTCGGTTCTGCGCTGATTGTACGTCACGACAAAGACGGCGCAGCCTGGTATGACGCTGACGATTCGGGTTATGTTCCGGCGTTTCCTGCTTCGGTGGTCGACACCATTGGCGCGGGTGACAGCCACGCTGGCGGTACGCTGGCCGGGCTGGCAGCAGGATGGTCACTGGCGGATGCAGTGCTGCTGGGCAATGCGGTTGCCGCCTGGGTGGTCAGCCACCGTGGCGGTGATTGCGCCCCTGCGCGCGGGGAATTACTCCTCGCACACAAAGACGTATAGATCGCTGCGACAGTAGCTAATGCTGTACTCAATAGGCCGGTGCTGCTGGTCAAGCGCAACCTGCTTGATCACCAGCACCGGTATCTTTTCATCCATCTTAATATGGGCCTGAAATTCGCTGTCCGGCATGCGGGCACTGACGCGTGAACGGGTACGCTGCGGGAAGATGTTCTGACTGCGGAAGTAATCGTACAGCGAGATGCCGATGGCGTCCGGATCGGGAATTAGCCCGGCCGGAACCCAGGACTCTTCAATCGAGACGGCATCATCATCAACATAGCGAATGCGCTTGAGCAAAAAGACGTCGCTTTCCGCCGCCACTGACAGCTGGTTTGCCACCTCTTCCGGGCATTTCACCACCCGTTTATTAACCCACAACGTGTTGGGCTTTTTGCCGCGCAGTACCACCTGCTGAGAAAACCCGCGTGCTTCCTTGAGCGAATATTCAAAGATGTTATTAATTTGCGTACCGTAACCCCGGGAGCGCGTCACCACGCCCTCTTCTTCCAGCGCCTGCATTGCTTTGCGCACGGTAATGCGTGACACACCCGTTAACTGACTCAGATCGCGCTCGCCGGGCAGAATATTCCCGTGTTCAAGCACCCCGCTACGTACCGCGTTTTTTACCGTTTCGGCAAACTTCAGGTACAGCGGTGTGTTGTCCGGAGCGGCGATCCGTTCATTCAGTTGAGCAATTAACCGGGTATGCGCTTGTTCCATCTCTGTTTTCTCAGGCGTGGTGTTTCCTGCCAGTATACTGGCTTACCACCATGCATGAAAATGATGAACCGGCCCAATACCGTGACCCACTTCCAGAGTATCGGCTTTTGCCAGCGCGTCCGAGAGCCAGATTTTGGCTTCCTGTACCGTATCAGCCCAGTTGTTATGGCGTGGACGCAACGCCGCCAGCGCGGCGGAGAGCGTACAGCCTGTACCGTGGGTGTTTTTAGTCTGCACGCGGGGTGCGGTAAAACGCAGTTCTCCGTCACGGGTGAAGAGCCAGTCCGGGCTTTCGGCGTCATCCAGATGGCCACCTTTCACCAGCACCGCACCGCAGCCCATTGCCAGCAATGCCCGCCCCTGCTCTTTCATTTCGCGTTCGGTTTGCGCATGCGGCGCGTCTAACAACGCGGCAGCTTCAGGCAGGTTTGGCGTGATCAGCGCCACTTGCGGCAACAGCTTTTTACGCAGCGTGTCGATAGCGGAAACAGAAAGCAGCGGGTCGCCACTTTTTGCCAGCATTACCGTATCAAGCACCACGTTTTGCACCTGATAGCGTTTCAGACGTTCTGCCACCACTTCGACAATATCTGTCTCCGCCAGCATCCCGATTTTAGTGGTATCAATGCGCACATCGCTGAGTACCGAATCGAGCTGTGCGGCGACAAAATCCGGCTCGATACGGTAGACCGACTGCACACCACGCGTATTTTGTGCCACCAGCGCGGTGATCACCGAACAGCCGTAGGCACCCAGTGCGGAGAACGTTTTCAGATCGGCCTGAATGCCTGCACCGCCGCTTGGGTCAGTGCCGGCAATGGTAAGGGCGTTAATCCGTTTCATGCCTGTTCCTCCAGGGTGTAGAGCGCATCCAGGAACGCACTGGCAAAGCTGCCCGGGCCACGAGACTGAGCAACGGCAGCCGTTCCGGCGCGCTTCATCCATCCGCAGGTAGCGGCCACGTTATCGAGCCTGTCACCCGGTAGCGAACAACTGGCCGCCACCACCGCCGAAAGCGCGCACCCGGTACCGACCACGCGAGTCATCAGCGGATCGCCCCCGGTCACCGTCCGGGTTCGCTGCCCGTCGGTGATGTAATCAACCTCGCCTGTGACCACGATAATGGCATTGGTCTGGCGTGCCAGCGCCTGTGCCGCAGGCAATGCACTGGATGCAGTATCGGTAGTATCCACGCCGCGCCCCCCCGCACTCATCCCGGCAAGCGCAAGAATTTCCGACGCGTTACCACGAATGGCCGCAGGTTTAAGGGAGAGGATTTGATGGCAAAAACGGGTGCGGAACGTCAACGCCCCGACAGCCACCGGATCGAGCGTCCAGGGTTTGCCTGCTGCCACGGCACTCTCAATCGCCCGGCGCATCGCCTGAGCGCGCGGGGCAGTCAGCGTGCCGACATTAATCAGCAGCGCATCGGCAAGAGCAGCAAACTGTTCAGCCTCTTCGGCTTCAATCACCATCGCCGGGGATGCGCCAAGCGCCAACAAAACGTTAGCCGTAAACGTCTGCACGACGTCGTTGGTCATACAATGTGTGAGCGGGGAACGGGTTCGGAACTGATGTAAAATGTGTAAATCGAGCAGGTCAGGCTGCATGGGTTCGCTCCTGCCTTGCGTGAAGAAGCGATGACCGGGAAGGCATCTGACTTCCCTACGCTGGCATTATCCAGATCAGGTAATACGGGTATTTCTCAGCCTTCAACGAAGAAGGGCACCCCGAGTCATTTAAATAAAAATCAAATAGTTGCGATTAACGTCCCGTTAATCTCTGTTCTGGATCATGCCAGCGGGAAGCCAAAGACTCAACCCTAAAAAATGCTCTGTGTCCCATATAAAAGCTTTAAACAACGCGAAGAAGCGCCCCAAGACCAGAACCCACCTGGATCAGATCATCAGCAGAGCCAGAACAACACGCCCAAACAGCCAAAAAGAAACGCATTGGTGTAGATGCTGGTTTCTGCGTTGTTCCCCAGCAATCCACCACGGAATCTTTCGAAAACATTCTGTTTGCAGGAAACCAGCCGGAAGGAACGCGCGAACTTTACCGCTCTCTGAACGGCGCAGGAAAGGAATATAACGCTGGTTCTATCATGTTGGTGGTTGATCCTGATAAACAGGACGACGAACAGATTGCCCACATGAAAGCCGCGAAAGCGCGAGTCGATGCAGCATTGGCCCCATTGACGCATGAGGAAGCTAACTTGCTGCACAAACACTACGCAACCATAGCTAATTTCACCAGCTACGCTGATACAGAAATTGGCCTTGCTGCTGACCCTGTTGGAAAATACTTTGAGAGTATCGAAAAAATACTCAAAGAGATTCAAGAAACGTATAAGAATACCTACATAACGAGAGGCTCGTTGATAGGAGAACAATTTTATGTCCGACGTAACCAGTTGTTTAAAGAGCTTGAATCCATACTCAAAGTCAGCTTCCTGAATAAGGCTATGAAATTCGGAGAGTATACCAAAATAAAAAAAGCACTCGGCCTGCCCAGTAGTTCTATTACCCACAAATGGAATGAAACGGGGATCAGTGACATTGAAAGTTATGCTACCCACATCGAACGGGCAGCTAAATACGTAAAAGCAATGCGTTACACTGGTTATTTAGGCATTGGTTTTAGCGGACTCCATTCTCTTAACGAAATCCATGAGGCATGTTCTGTTGGTCGCGAAGCTGAATGTACCAAGAAAAAATATACTGAGATTGGTAGTTTTGCTTTGGGTACAGGTGGCGGTGTTCTCGCTGGTGTTGGCTGGCTTGTTTGTACCGTTATTGCAGGTGTTGGTTTAGGGTACGCTGGTAGCACAGTGGGGAGTGCTGTTGGGGAATTAGGCGGAGAACAGTTGTATGACGTTTTCGGCAATTAATTTTCTGATGATACATCGGGTTGAAATCTCTGGGTTCTTTTTGATTCTCGGAATAATTAATTATGTTTCCAACGTAATTTATGACAAATTAGCCAAGAGAAAATTCATGACTCTATGCTCGCTATTTGTTGAAAAATTCGGAGCAAGACCAGCAGAAGTTTTAGTTTATCAGGATGGGGGTTCTTTTTCTCGTTTATGCGTGATGCATTCTTTATTAATGCATTATACTTTAAAGAAAACTCATTCCATACACGAGGAATGGATAATGAACAAATACGATTCATTAAAGCACTTCCTAATCAGTATACCGATTGGTTACGTGTAAAAGTGAGATTTTCCATCGTTGGGATTATTTTTCTATTCATGATGCTGGCAACTTTCTATTTACCATTATTTATTTAACGACAATAAAATAAATAGCCAATATTTACACTTGGCTATTTTATTCACTACCAATCAATACCATCAATTACATAAGAAACTGAGGATAAGGGAAACGTATGCAAATAGCGTTTTGTGATCCCTCCACTTTTCTCGTGACCTACCGTCTGCTGAAGATGAAGAATGTTTTTCACCCAACCAGCCATAGCAGATGAACAGACACTGTGGCGGATCGAATGCAGTAAGCGCCGTTGCCCATAATCATCCAGATACGGAATACCCAACTGATCTCGAACATCAGCAAACACTTTACCGATCTTAGTCATGTGAATCGCCACGGATAATCTAGACACTTCTGAGCCATTAAATGACTCTGAGGTGACTGTTAACCCGTGGCGATTCAGGCAACACTTATTTTTATTGTAGAAATTTCTCGGCATTTGTTACATAAGAGTAAATTCCAGAAGCTTTTCGACATCCAAATAATACCCCTATAATAATTAGACAATGCCAACTTTTGATTAACTTGTAAATTTCATTTGAAACATACTGAGCATTCAGTAAAAAGGACTTTGTTGAGATCTAATAAATTAGCATTATGTATTTTGCTTATTTCACAACATTTTCGACCAAAACACTTAAGAAAATCTTATTAATTATAATTTCATCCCAGGTATTACACTCAAGAGCAGATAATCGCTATCTTATTGTATTTATTGAAAACATGTCATTTAGCATCACAACAGGCCAGATTAGCTATTAATGCGATTTATGATTTAGATCAATAATCAGAATTACACATTCATAGATAGTTACTGCACGCGACGAAATAAGTTATCAAACTTAAATTTCGAGAATCACCAGAATTAAATTCAGATATAACAAGAGGTTATATCTTCCTGCCAGGATTGCACTCTTACTTTAATTTTTTCTTGCATTGATGATGAGCGTTTTCAAATGAAATCTTTAAATAAATCAGCTATCGCTGTTTTTGTATTTGGTGCTGTGTTTGCTACTACAGCTAATGCTGCTACGGTTCAAGTAGTTGCCCCTAATCCAGTAGTAGGCACTTCTAACGCTACTCAAGATCTTTACAACGGGCAAAGCCTTTTAAATGCTGATGCTATTAACCTTTCTGATATTGAAATCAAAGCAGCACGAGCACAGGCCGATAACGCCAATGATAAAGCCACTCAAAATACGGCGGATATTCAGCAATTAACAGGCAACACTAATGCACAGTTTAACGCCGTGAATAACTATATTGATTCAGTGAATCAGCAGCAAGCCGCCGTTAACAATGCTCAACAAAACGAGCTTAATGATCATGATAACCGGATCACAACGCTGGAAAACGCCCCTAAGCCTAAAGATGGTGTAGATGGTGCTAAAGGTGATACAGGGGCGCAAGGCGTAGCAGGTTTAGCGGGTAGTAACGGGGTTAATGGTAAAGATGGTAGCAACGGTAAAGATGGCATTACAACTACCATCACCAAAGTAGAAGTAGACCAGGCTACACAAAAAGCTGTAGCAGGTTTACAGCAGCAGCAAGCTAAACAAAATGAAGCATTCAAAAGTTTGAAAAGTACTGTTGATGATAACCATAAACAGGCTAATGCGGGTATTAGTGGCGCTATGGCTATGGCGGGGCTTCCTCAAGTGCAAACTAATCAGCGTGTAATGTTCTCTGCTGGCGGTGCTACTTACAATGGTGAGAACGCATTAGCTGTAGGCGGTAGCGTTAACTTTAACTCTCATGTAGTTGGTAAAGTAAGTTTTAGCACTGATACCGCTAGTAACATGGGGGCTTCTGTAGGCGTAGGTGTAGGCTTTTGAATGTTCTATTCAAGCCCTTCAGGAAAAGCTTTATAAAGAAAATTTGAGATTTATTTATGAGTAAACATCAAACCACTTCTGAAAATTTATAACTTTAAATAGGATGATAGCAAAATGAAATATTCTATGCTTGCTTTACTTGTTGTAGGGGTATCTGTACTTAGCGGATGTACAACGGAAGATCAAAGATTAGATAAATGTGAAGCAAAAGGTATATCACGCGATGTATGTTACCAGGAAGAAAAAGCCTACTGGCGTAATTATCAATCTAATATGGCTGCTTTAAATGCCTCTAATCAGCAGGCAGATGCAATCCGTGAAGGTAATGAAATTAATCGTAAACATTACAAGCAGGTTGATCAACATGCACAATCAGCTAAAAAAGAAAATATGTATAAAGCTGAGGGTTTGCAACTTGTAATCAAATCTGATGGTAATGTAACTATTGATGGAAAGTTAGCAGCATTGGATGAAACAACACCAAAAGCTAAAACTTATTCACAGGGGCTTTATCAATTCATCATCTATAGTAATGGTAAAGTTGCTTTATTGAAAGATGGTAAATTTATTGGATATATGAAAAAAGTAACTCATTAATAATAGACCATCTGGCTAACATTAACTCATTCACCAATCATTAATAGGGTATTTACCCGCCCCTTCCAGATTGCCGTGATGGTCTTGAAGGGGTATTTTTTTGATCCTGACCCCGAATATGCTCCAGTCATAATCAGAACGGGTCATCCATCTCAGTGCAGAATGGGGGACGCTTCTGGTTATAGTGTATACACCAGGCCTCGATTTTGCACCGTGCATCCTCCAGGGACATGAACCCGTTCTCGTTCATACACCCACTTATCCGGCATTTTTCCTGCAAATTCAGAGCCGTGGTACTTGTTTAGTCTTTGACTGATGACTATTGGCTGGTTCGTCATTCGTTTTCTACACCTGGTATGAATTCAACAAGTGGAGAAAAGTCATGACCGATATTACCTGCAGTTTTGATACCCCGGTAACCAGGATTGCCATTGATATTGCTAAAAAATATCATGACGCCAAGATTAAACGCTCAGATGGCCGGATTGTGTATCTGCGTTTTGAGAACTCTCTCGCCGGATATGCCCGGTTAGTCACTGCTACTCGTTCATCCGGAGAAAAAGTTGTTGTCGCTTTCGAACCTACAGCTGACTATCACCGTAATATTGCCTGGTGGCTTCAGGAACAGGGGATAGAATGTCGCCTTGTTTCATCGCTGGCCTGTGCCAGAGCACGGGAGATGCTTTTTAAAACATGGGATAAAAATGACCGCAAGGATGCCAGCGTTATTCTTTATCTCATGGAGCAGGGACTTTCTTCTCCGTTTTTTGACCCCTTGCTTAATAAATTGATGGATATTCAGGAGATATCAAATACTTATTATCAAATATCCCTCGCAAGAACACGTAGTCTGAACAGCCTGGTAAATCACTACCTGACGTTGTATTTTCCTGAAGCAGAACAGTTTTTGCATCAGTCACGGACAGAATGGTTTTGTCAGTTTTTGCTGCGCTTTCCCACACCACA
Organism: Enterobacter sp. LM3; assembly: GCF_046622475.1. NCBI lineage: Bacteria > Pseudomonadati > Pseudomonadota > Gammaproteobacteria > Enterobacterales > Enterobacteriaceae > Enterobacter > Enterobacter sp. LM3. Next base: position 330,825 of record NZ_JBJURN010000002.1, read on the forward strand.
AACCATTACCTCAATACAAAAGAGTCTGTTTGTTAAGGAGGCCTGGGATATTATTGGTCGCAAGCAATACAAGCAGCAGTTTCTCGAGCAGTTGTATGAAATTGCCCGTAACTCGATTGCCCTGCCACTGCCTGAAAACTGCGAGGCTGTGGTCACGTTCAAGTTGCAGATCCGTCGGTATATTGAACTTACGCTTCAGTGGCTCCAACTGGAAAAAATGGCTGAAAACTATTGATAGATGTTAGCAACAACCTAAACCTGATTCAGTGCTTGCAAAAAAGAGGTAGTCCATAGATATAGAACGTGGCATCAGAAATTCCCGGCTTACGGCAGACCTCCGGCACGGACGTCCCCAGTTCAGCCTGCTTCAGAGCAAAAACAATCTGCTCTTCGGTGAATCATGATTTTTTCATCGACACCACCTCCGTTCAGGGAGTGTAGATCATGCCGGCATTCTGTTTCTGAATGGTGCAGGATTTTGGGTCAGGGTCAAAGAAACCATTGCCCCTCACAACATCCGGTAGTGAGGGCAAAAACAGGTTTTCGGCAGGATGCACCAGATTTACGTTTTAACACCAAAAAAAGCACATTTTGCAACACTCTTTGGTGCCCTTTTTCGCTCACACAGCATGCAATGTAACGCATTGTTTTCACTTGATGGGAAACGCATTCTCCCCTGCCAAAGACGGGATATTTACCCCCTTATGCACCCCGTAACAAAACAGTAAACAAATTAACCATTGAGCCCCGTGACAAAAGGCTCTATATTGGCGGCGTTTTTTTCAGACCCCCATCTGTTTTTTAACTTTTTATTCAATCGTGGCTCATAACGAAGCGGCGGTTGTAGGAGTGATATGATGACGGATAAAGTCCGTATTGACACCGTAGATGCCCACAAAAGCAACGAAACCTATCTGGCCCGTCAGGCCGAGTTTGAATCTAACGTCAGGAGTTATCCGCGCAAACTGCCTTTAGCCATCACTAAAGCAGAAGGCGTGTGGATCACCGATGCAGATAATAAAGAATACCTTGACTGTTTAGCAGGCGCGGGCACCCTTGCGCTTGGCCATAACCATCCTGATGTGCTGAAAAGCATCCAAAATGTCATTACCAGCGGCTTGCCGTTACATACCCTGGATCTGACTACGCCGTTGAAAGACGCGTTTTCCGAATACCTGCTCTCTCTGCTGCCTGGCCAGGGTAAAGAGTATTGCCTGCAGTTCACCGGTCCATCCGGCGCTGACGCCGTTGAAGCCGCGCTGAAGCTGGCGAAAAAAGTGACTGGTCGTAGCGGTATCATCAGTTTCTCTGGTGGTTACCACGGTATGACCCACGGCGCACTGTCCGTCACCGGTAACCTGTCTCCGAAAGAAGCGGTTGACGGTATGATGCCAGAAGTGCAGTTCATGCCTTACCCACACCAGTACCGTTGCCCGCTGGGTATCGGCGGTGAGGCTGGCGTAAAAGCACTGACCTACTACTTCGAAAACCTGATCAACGACGTTGAAAGCGGCGTGCGTAAACCTGCAGCGGTGATTCTGGAAGCCGTTCAGGGTGAAGGCGGCGTTAACCCGGCTCCGGTTGAGTGGCTGCAGCGCATCCGTAAAGTGACTCAGGAACACGGCATTCTGCTGATCCTCGACGAAGTTCAGGCTGGCTTTGCCCGTACCGGTAAATTCTTCGCTTTCGAACACGCTGGCATCGAGCCAGACATCATCGTGATGTCTAAAGCTGTAGGTGGCGGTCTGCCACTGGCTGTACTCGGTATCAAAAAGCAGTTCGATGCATGGGCTCCAGGTCACCACACCGGCACCTTCCGCGGCAACCAGCTGGCGATGGCAACCGGTCTGACGACGCTGAAAATCCTGAAAGACCAGAACATTGCGGGCAAAGTGGCTGCACAGGGCGAATGGCTGAAAGCACAGCTGGCTGAACTGCAGAAACGCTACCCGGTAATTGGTCACATTCGTGGTCTGGGCATGATGATCGGTATTGAGATCGTTAAGCCACACGAAGCGGCAGATCATATGGGCTGCTTCCCTGGCGACGGCGAGCTGTCTGCCCTGATTCAGAAGAAGTGCTTCGAATCCGGTCTGATTCTGGAGCGTGGTGGTCGTAACGGCATTGTGCTGCGTCTGCTGCCTTCTCTGTTGATCAGCGATGATCAGCTGAAAATCTTCCTGGATAAATTTGAGCAGGCACTGCTTGCTGCGGGCGTTCGCCCGGCGTAACCGGAGTTGTTGATTACGATGTCTGATTCAAACCCAATTTTGTTCTCCTCTGCGCAGAGCATTGAAGCTTACCAGCAGGCGATTGAACAAAGCTCTCAGGCTGTGATGCAGTGGCTGAAACAGCCTGAGATGTACCAGGGCAAAACGGTCGCGGAACTGCGCGACCGTATTAAGCTGGATTTCAACCCGAAAGGGCTGGGCAACAACGCAGCGATTGAACGCGCTGTGGAGTTCTTCCTGAAAGACAGTTTGTCCGTTCATCACCCGCAGTGTGTGGCGCACCTGCACTGCCCAAGCCTGGTTGTCAGCCAGGCGGCAGAAGTGCTGATCAACGCCACTAACCAGAGTATGGACTCCTGGGATCAAAGCCCGTCCGCAACCATTATCGAAATCAAACTGATCGAGTGGCTGCGTACCCGCGTGGGTTATCAGGCTGGCGACGCAGGTGTCTTCACCAGCGGCGGCACCCAGAGCAACCTGATGGGCCTGATGCTGGCACGTGACGCCTTCTTCGCGCGTCAGGGCCACTCCGTTCAGCAGGACGGTCTGGTAGGCGATCTGCGTAAAATTCGCGTGCTGTGCTCCGAAAACGCGCACTTCTCCGTGCAGAAAAACATGGCGCTGATGGGTCTGGGTTACCAGTCCGTGGTGCAGGTGAAAACTGACGAATTCTCCCGTATGGATCTGACCGATCTGGCGGCGAAAATTGAGCAGTGCAATGCCAACGGCGAACAGATCCTGGCGATTGTGGCGACTGCCGGTACTACCGACGCAGGTGCTATCGATCCGCTGCGTGCGATTGCTGAGCTGGCGGCGAAGCAGAACATCTGGGTACACGTTGATGCGGCCTGGGGCGGCGCGCTGCTGATGTCTGAGCAGTATCGTCACTACCTGGACGGTATCGAGCTGGTGGATTCCATTACCCTGGACTTCCACAAGCAGTTCTTCCAGACCATCAGCTGCGGCGCGTTCCTGCTGAAAGAAGCGCGTCACTATGAGCTGATGCGCTATCAGGCGGCCTACCTGAACTCTGAGTTCGATGAAGAAGCGGGCGTACCTAACCTGGTGTCCAAATCTCTGCAGACGACCCGCCGTTTCGACGCGCTGAAGCTGTGGATGAGCCTGGAAGCGCTGGGTCAGGAACAATATGCGGCGATCATCGACCACGGTGTGACGCTGGCGCAGCAGGTTGCGGCTTATGTGAAAGAGCAGTCTGCTCTGGAACTGGTCATGCAGCCACAGCTGGCAAGCGTACTGTTCCGCTTCCGCCCTGAAGCACAGATGGATGATGCGGGTATTGCCCTGCTGAACCAGAAAATTGGCGATGCGTTGCTGGAATCTGGCCGTGCCAACGTCGGCGTGACCGAGCACAACGGCATCACCTGCCTGAAGCTGACTCTGCTGAACCCAACCGTGACGCTGGAGGATGTTAAAGTCCTGCTGTCCCTGGTTGAGCGTACCGCACAGGAAGTTATGGCGAAGTAATCTGTGTCCCCTCTCTTCACAGAGAGGGGCTATTTACACCCCCGCCCACCACATTCTGATCTTCATTCCCCAGTAGCTTGTCCAGCCGGTTGTTGTGCTAACCACCTGCCCTTTTGACACCACCACCAGCGTTGGCGTTACGCTCACCTGCCACTGCTGCGACAACGCACCGCGTTCATCGTTGATCACCGGAACTGTAAGCTGTTTCTTCTCCACCCAGCGTTCAAGCTTTGCATCATCACCGGATCGCAGCGCGATACTCACTACGTTTCCGCCCTCGTTTGCCAGCTTATCGACCGACGGTGTGGTAAAACGACAAATACTGCACCAGGTCGCCCAGACATAAATCAGCAAAGGCCGTTCCTGGCTGAGCGCCGTGAAATCGTACAGTTTGCCGTCAATGCTCTGCATCGGCGTTGCACTGAAACTGGCAGGTATCGCGGGTTTACGGTATTGATCCACACCCCACATTACGGCCAGCGCCAGCAAAATAAAAACGATCCCTTCCCGTACCCAGCGTCGCAGTTGACTAAATATGCGGTTATCCATTATGACCTCGTGATTCAACAGCGGTTATCTTAGCCAGCAACACACCGTTACACTGTAAAGAAGTGTCGCATCAGCCAGCACCGCCTAAAGCAGGGGACAGTAAGCGGTAGAAGCACTACGCCGGGGAAAATAATCTTGTCGTGTTCAGTTTTGTTACATTTTTCTTCAAACAGGCCATAGTCTGATACATAAAATGGGCAAGGTGCCGTATTGTGGGTTAACCAAGGCAAAAAGTAACAGTATAAGTGGAGAAAAAATGGCTAAGTGTAAATGGCTGCTTATGGGCGCGTTAATGTCTCTGGCGGGTGCCGCCTGGTCAGCGCCTGCCGGAATTCAGGCCTATGCCGAACAAGAGTTCATTGCCGATTTCACAAAATTCAGGATTGGCGACACTGCACCTGCGCAGTATCAAACCCCCGAGTACACCATCAAACAGTATCAACTGCGCAACCTGCCAGCGCCGGATGCGGGTACTCACTGGACATATATGGGCGAAAACTATGTCCTGATTGGTGATGCCGACGGCAAAATCCACAAAGCCTACAATGGAGATATCTTCTATCATCGCTGATCCCATTACTGTCCGTCCGTGGCAGGAGAGCGACCGACCTTTCCTGCGTACGCTTTACCTGCATGCCCGGCGTGATGCCTGGCCATGGTTAAACAGCGCGGAATGGCAACCTGAGGATTTTGACGCAGCCACCCGTGACGAAGAGATTTGGGTGGCCGTTCAGAATGGCCGCTGCCTGGGTTTCGCCTCGGTCTGGACGCACGATAATTTTCTGCATAATTTGTTTGTTGATCCACGCTACCAAAACCTGGGTGTGGGTCGTTTGTTGCTGGAGCAGGCGCAGAAGACATTCACCCATACCGGCGCGTTAAAGTGCCTCATCCGCAATGAACGGGCGATCGCGTTTTACCAGCGGCACGGCTGGCACGTTGAGGAGACGGGAGATTCTCCGGACGGAGAGTATTATTTGATGCACTATCGGCTGCGTTAAAGCCGGGTGGCGGCAACGCCTTACCCGGCCATTCAGAGCAGAAAACTTATACCGCGCGGAACGCGATGTCGCCGGGAATGACTTCACCCTGCCAGTAAAGCTGCGCCGCGACGCGACCTGCCAGCTGACGATACATCTCAGCAAACTCACTTTCCGGACGGCTCACCACCGTCGGCTTCCCGCTGTCCAGATCTTCACGCAGCGTGATGTGCAGCGGCATCTGACCCAGCAGTTGAGTGTGATACTGCGCAGCCAGTTTTTCTGCACCACCGGTACCGAAGATAGGCTCCTGATGTCCGCAATTGCTGCAGATGTGCATGCTCATGTTCTCAACGATACCGAGCACCGGTACTTCCACTTTTTCGAACATCACGATGCCTTTTTTAGCGTCGATCAGCGCGATATCCTGCGGCGTGGTCACCACCACCGCACCCGTGACCGGAATGTTCTGCGCCAGCGTCAGCTGAATGTCACCGGTGCCCGGCGGCATATCCAGTACCAGGTAATCCAGATCCGGCCACATCGTTTCCTGCAGCATCTGCATCAGCGCTTTACTGGCCATCGGGCCACGCCAGACCATTGCGTTATCGTCGGTAACCAGATACCCGATTGAGTTAGTCGCCAGGCCATACGCCATAATCGGTGCCATGTGGGTGCCATCCGGCGAGGTCGGACGCTGGTTTTCTGCGCCCAACATATTCGGAATGGATGGGCCGTAAATATCCGCATCCAGAATGCCGACTTTCGCGCCTTCCGCTGCCAGCGCCAGCGCCAGGTTGACTGCCGTGGAGGATTTACCCACCCCACCCTTACCGGAGCTGACGGCGATAATGTTTTTCACGCCGTTTACGCCAGGCTGATTTTTCACGCGTTTCAGCGTCGCGATACTGTGAGTCAGCTTCCAGTCCACCGCTTTCGCGCCGGTAATGCGCAGCAGATCGGAGCTGGTTTGTTCTTTTAGCACGTCAAATGCGCTGCTCCAGGCGAACGGCATCTGCAGCTCAATGTGCAGCGTATCGTCCAGCCATGCGACATGATGCAACGCTTTCAGCGTCGTGAGATTGTGCTTCAGGGTTGGATGCTGAAAATTAGCCAGCGTCCCGGCAACCATTGCTCGTAAGGCTTCCGGTGATTTGGCCTGGGATTGAGAACTCATCCCGACTCCTTTGTAGTTGTGCTGAAAAAGACGTGTAACTACCAAGTTTACCCCAGAGGTAACAATTATTCATTTATGGATTAATGCCCTTATCACTTGGCGTAGTTATTCCCTTTCGGGTAACATCAAAAACCCTTTTCACAGTTAAAAGAAGTAATGCCTACTATGACTCAAGTCGCGAAGAAAATTCTGGTAACGTGCGCACTGCCGTACGCTAACGGCTCAATCCACCTCGGCCACATGCTGGAGCATATCCAGGCTGATGTCTGGGTCCGTTACCAGCGAATGCGCGGCCACCAGGTCAACTTCATCTGCGCGGACGATGCCCACGGCACACCGATCATGCTGAAAGCCCAGCAACTGGGTGTTTCCCCTGAACAGATGATTGCCGAAATGAGTCAGGAGCATCAGACCGATTTTGCTGGCTTTGACATCAGCTATGACAACTATCACTCCACGCATAGCGACGAGAACCGTGAGCTGTCAGAGCTTATCTACACCCGTCTGAAAGAGAACGGTTTTATTAAAAACCGCACCATCTCTCAGCTGTACGATCCGGAAAAAGGCATGTTCCTGCCGGACCGTTTCGTCAAAGGCACCTGTCCGAAGTGTAAATCTCCGGATCAGTACGGCGATAACTGCGAAGTGTGCGGCGCGACCTACAGCCCAACGGAGCTTATCGATCCGAAATCCGTGGTCTCTGGTGCCACGCCGGTGATGCGTGATTCCGAGCACTTCTTCTTTGACCTGCCATCCTTTAGCGAAATGCTGCAGGCGTGGACCCGTAGCGGCGCGCTGCAGGAGCAGGTGGCGAACAAAATGCAGGAGTGGTTCGAATCCGGTCTGCAGCAGTGGGATATTTCCCGCGATGCACCGTACTTCGGTTTCGAAATCCCTGACGCCCCGGGCAAATATTTCTACGTCTGGCTGGATGCACCAATCGGTTACATGGGCTCCTTTAAGAACCTGTGCGACAAGCGTGGCGATACCGTAAGCTTTGACGAATACTGGAAGAAAGACTCTGATGCCGAGCTGTATCACTTCATCGGTAAAGACATCGTTTACTTCCATAGCCTGTTCTGGCCAGCAATGCTGGAAGGCAGCAACTTCCGCAAGCCAACTAACCTGTTCGTTCACGGTTATGTCACGGTCAACGGCGCGAAGATGTCCAAATCACGCGGTACGTTCATCAAAGCCAGCACCTGGCTGAACCACTTCGACGCAGACAGCCTGCGCTACTACTACACCGCGAAGCTCTCGTCCCGCATTGACGATATCGACCTGAACCTGGAAGATTTCGTGCAGCGCGTGAACGCAGACATCGTCAACAAAGTGGTCAACCTGGCCTCCCGTAATGCAGGCTTTATCGCTAAGCGTTTTGACGGTGTGATGGCGGCTGAACTGGCTGACCCGGCGCTGTACAAAACCTTCACCGACGCGGCGGTCACCATTGGCGAAGCGTGGGAAGCGCGCGAGTTTGGTAAAGCGGTGCGTGAAATCATGGCGCTGGCAGACCTGGCTAACCGCTATGTGGATGAACAGGCTCCGTGGGTTGTGGCTAAACAGGAAGGCCGTGATGCCGATCTGCAGGCCATCTGCTCTATGGGCATCAACCTGTTCCGCGTGTTGATGACGTATCTGAAGCCGGTTCTGCCGCAGCTCTCAGAACGTGCTGAAGCGTTCCTGAACACCGAGCTGACCTGGGATGCTATCCAGCAGCCGCTGCTCAGCCACAAGGTGAACACCTTCAAGGCACTGTACAACCGCATCGAGATGAAACAGGTGGAAGCGCTGGTGGAAGCATCTAAAGAAGAAGTGAAAGCTGCCGCAGCACCGGTTACCGGCCCTCTGGCTGACGATCCGATTCAGGAAACCATCACCTTTGATGATTTCGCCAAAGTCGACCTGCGCGTGGCGCTGATTGAAAACGCGGAATTCGTCGATGGCTCAGACAAACTGCTGCGTCTGACCCTGGATCTGGGTGGTGAGAAACGTAACGTCTTCTCCGGTATCCGCTCTGCGTATCCTGATCCGCAGGTGCTGATTGGTCGCCACACGGTGATGGTCGCCAACCTGGCTCCACGCAAAATGCGTTTCGGTATCTCCGAAGGCATGGTGATGGCCGCGGGCCCTGGCGGGAAAGATATCTTCCTGTTAAGCCCTGATGAAGGTGCGAAGCCAGGTCAGCAGGTGAAATAACAAAAAAGCCGGAGATAATCTCTAATGCCGGTTAGTTAAGCGGCACAAAGGCACTTTGTTATTTCAGTGGTATCGTTCCGTTCACTCAGACATTCTGCTACCTGCATAATCCGCTGCGGTGAACGTGTTAAGGGGGCTATCGCGCCCCCTTAACAATCCCGTCTCCCGGCAAAGAAAATCGCCGCTTCGCGGTACCCTCAGCTTATTCCTTCCGGCTTTTCGGGGACGGGCGGAGGTAACCTCCCTGTAAAGCCGCCCTCGCCGCGCATCCCTGCGCGTCGCCCCCGACCTTCAGGAAACGCTTCGGCGATTTTCAGCCGGACTCACGCTCCCTCAACCTTCGTCATCGCCTGAATGTGGCACGGGTGTTGAGTCCCCGCTGAAATCGGCGAACCGGAGACCGGATGACAAGGGCTGGACGCCAGGGATGGCGGCCAGAGGCGAAACGAGACAGGACAAAATTGCCGGGAGCAATTTTGAACAACGCTTGCGTTGGCCCCGAAGGGGCGAGTCCCAGGGATGGGACGAGTAATCTTGAGTCGAGCCGACCGCAGGCAGCGGGTCGGGAGGTGAGCGCAGTGCGAAGCACCGATTTCGGGGCCGCGGGGATTGACAAGGGGGCCGCGGTGGCCCCCTTGTCCCGTTCACAGGTTGTGAGCGTATTATTTTCTGCGGATAGTAAGGTGAACGGAATTACCCACCATGCTTAACTAACTGATATCAGGAGATAATCTCCGGCTTTTTTTATGGCTTCGCGGCGTGTTCCCGCTGGGTCAACCCGCGCAAAAAATTACGCATAAACTGGTCGCCGCACTCGCGATAGTTTTTATGATCCGGCGCGCGCATCATGGCGGTAATTTCCGGAATCGACACACGGAATTTTTGCCCGGTCATGATCGCCAGAATATCGTCAGTCTTCAGCGAAAAGGCAATACGCAGCTTTTTCAGCACCGTGTTGTTGTTCACCCGACGCTCAAGCGCCAGCTCCGGTGCAGATTCATCTTTACCGCGCTTGTCGTAGATAAGCCCGTTCAGGAAACCAGACAGAATGATGTCCGGGCAGCGAACAAACCCCTCTTCATCTTCTTTCGTCATCCAGGTGTCGAAACCGGCAGACGTGGATTCCATATCGGAAAGCGCAAGAATGCGCACCATATCGTTATTGTTCGCTTTCAGGGTGTAGCGCAGGCTACGAAGAATGTCATTACTAAGCATGAGTGCCTTTAACTGTCGATGATGCAATGGCGCGCAGTGTACCAGTTTTACAGCCCAATCGCCTCTTTCAAACTTTTCAGGTAGCGGCGGCTGACGGGGACCGTTTGTCCGGCACGCAACACCAGCTCGGCCTGGCCGTTATCTTCCAGACGGATCTCTTTCAGGTGTGCCATGTTCACCAGGTACTGGCGGTGGCAACGGATCAGCGGCGTACGGCTCTCCAGCGTGCGCAGCGTCAGTTCAGTAAACCCTTCGTTACCCTCAGCGCTGGTGACAAACACCCCGCTCAGGCGGCTGCTGACAAACGCCACGTCGTCCATTTGCAGAAGGTAAATCCGGCTGTGTCCGGTGCAGGGAATAAATTTCAGCGGCTGCTGGTTTTCCGGCAGGAGCGTGACATCCTGCACGGTGCGCTCCTGGCGTAAACGGGTCAGCGTTTTTTCCAGCCGTTTCTCTTCAATCGGCTTCAGCAGGTAATCGAACGCGTGTTCCTCGAAGGCTTTTACCGCGTATTCATCAAACGCCGTCAGAAACACAATGTACGGACGGTGTTCCGGGTCGAGCATCCCGACCATTTCCAGCCCACTGATACGTGGCATCTGAATATCAAGGAACAGCACGTCCGGGTGCAGTTTGTGAACGGCACCAATAGCCTCAATGGCGTTTGCACACTCCCCCACAATCTCGATATCACTCTGCTCCTGCAGCAGGACGCGCAGGTTTTCCCGTGCCAGCGGCTCATCATCCACAATCAGCACTCTCAGCATGCGTTTTCCTCCAGCGGCAGTCGTAACGTGATACGGGTAAATCGGTCTGGCTCACAGGCAACAGTGATGCCACAGTCATCACCAAAGTGGGCGCGCAGACGTTTATCCACCAGGCTCATTCCTAACCCGCCTGAAGCGGCAGGGACATAAAGCCCGGCATTGTCTTCAATATCCAGCACCAGGTGATGGTTAAACCGGCTGGCGGAAATGGTGATCACCCCGGTTCCCAGCAGTTGGGACGTGCCGTGCTTGATGGCATTTTCCACAATGGGTTGCAGGGTAAACGCCGGTAAATGCTGATATGCCAGCTCGTCAGGAACGGATAACGACACCTGTAAACGTGACTGGAATCGCGCTTTCTCAATTTGCAGGTAGGCATTAACGTGTTCAATCTCATCGGCCAGGGTGACAATTTCTGATGGCCGCTTAAGGTTCTTGCGGAAAAATGTCGACAGGAATTGCACCAGCTGCGCGGCCTGATCGCTGTCGCGGCGGATCACCGCTTTCAGCGTATTGAGCGCGTTAAACAGAAAATGCGGGTTCACCTGGGCATGCAGGAGCTTAATTTCCGACTGCGTCAGCAACGCTTTCTGGCGTTCATATTGCCCGGCGAGGATCTGCGCAGAAAGCAGCTGGGCAATCCCCTCCCCCAGCGTGCGGTTAATGGAGCTGAACAGGCGGTTTTTCGCTTCGTAGAGTTTAATGGTGCCCATTACCCGCTGGTTTTCGCCGCGCAGTGGAATGACCAGCGTCGAGCCGAGCTTGCACTGCGGGTGCAGCGAACAGCGGTAAGGGACTTCGTTACCGTCGGCATAGACCACTTCACCGGTTTCAATGGCGCGCAGGGTATACGCAGAGGAGATCGGTTTGCCCGGCAGATGGTGGTCGTCGCCGGTACCGGTAAAGGCCAGTAACCGCTCCCGGTCGGTTATCGCCACCGCGCCAATATCCAGCTCCTGATAGAGCACCTGCGCCACCTTCATGCTGTTTTCTTCGTTAAAGCCCTGGCGCAGGATCCCCTCCGTTGAGGCGGCAACCTTCAGTGCCGTTGCGGAAAACGCCGAGGTGTACTTTTCGAACATGGCGCGCTTGTCGAGCAAAATACGCATAAACAGCGCCGCACCCACGGTATTCGTCACCATCATCGGGGCGGCAATGCTGCTGACCAGATGGAGTGCATCTTCAAACGGTCGGGCAATCAGCAGGATGATCGCCATCTGCGCCATTTCCGCCACAAAGGTAATTGCGCCTGCGGTGATCGGGCTGAAAACTTTATCCGGTCGACCGCGTTTGATCATGTAACTGTGAACCAGGCCACCGAGTAACCCTTCGACAATTGTCGAGATCATACAGCTGAGCGCCGTCATCCCGCCCATCGAATAGCGGTGCAGGCCACCGGTTAGCCCGACCAGCCCCCCGACGACGGGGCCACCGAGCAGGCCCCCCATCACCGCACCAATGGCGCGCGTATTGGCAATTGAGTCTTCGATATGGAGACCAAAATACGTCCCCATAATGCAGAAAATAGAGAAAGTGACGTAGCAGAGCAGTTTGTGCGGCAGACGAACGGTGACCTGCATCAGCGGAATGAACAGGCGCGTTTTACTCATCAGCCAGGCAATGACCAGAAACACACACATCTGCTGAAGCAACAACAGCACCAGATTAAACTCGTACATACTCACAAACCGCACATTCTAAAAACGCGTAACATACACTGAAGGCAGTAAACTTTCTTTGAGGCACTCCAAAAAAGCTGTAAATCGTGTTCATCATCACACCTTTTATCGGGCATCGCATCAGTCGCGCATTATTCGTTCAAAAAATCGTCAATCCTTCCTGGTTCGTCAAAGTGGGTCTACAGTTAAGCTGGGAACGCGTGAGCCAGGGGGCGAAAATGGCGCTTTACACGATAGGTGAAGTGGCACTCCTTTGTGATATCAATCCCGTTACGCTACGAGCATGGCAACGACGGTATGGATTACTCAAACCACAGAGAACGGACGGTGGACATCGTCTTTTCAATGATGCCGATATCGACCGTATCCGCGAAATAAAAAGCTGGATCGATAACGGCGTACAGGTCGGGAAAGTGAAGTCATTGCTCAGCCATGACGATCCTGACACTCAACATATCTGGCGCGAACAACAGGAAACCCTGTTGCGGCTCCTGCAGGCAGGAAACCTGCAGCGCCTGCGGTCGTGGATCAAAGAGCAGGGACGCGACTATCCTGCGCAAACGTTGATCACCCACCTTTTCATCCCGCTCCGTCGTCGCCTGCAGTGTCCGCAATCGACGTTGCAGGCGCTGCTCAGCATACTCGACGGTGTGCTCATCAATTACATCTCCGTTTGTCTTGCCTCGGCGAGGAGCAAGAACAGCAAAGATGCACTGGTGGTCGGCTGGAACGTTCACGATACCACGCGCCTGTGGCTGGAAGCCTGGATCGCCACTCAGCAGGGCTGGCGCGTTGATGTCCTGGCACACTCGCTGGCTCAGCTGAAGCCCGAGTTGTTTGACGGCCAGACCCTGCTGGTCTGGTGCGGAGAAGTGCCGTCCGCCTCGCAGCAACAGCTGCTGACGGAATGGCGTGAGCATGGTTATCCTGTTTACCCACTGAGTCCAAATGAACCGTAACGGCATTTAATGGTTCATTAACAGCTGCGCTTCACCGTATAATTGTTCCGTTAACAACAGGAGCACATGATGAAGGCAACCAAACTGGCCGTAATTACCCTTTTTGTTCTGATGGCCGTGGGCGGTATCGGCGGCGTAATGCTGGCAGGTTATTCGTTTATTGTTCGTGGCGGTGTCGGCTGAGCCAGAGCGCCAGGCGCTCAAACATGCGATCAACCACGATTGCCGCCAGCGCAACCAGAACCGCCCCCTGCACAATGTAGGCCGTATTAAAACCGCTTAAGCCGATAATAATGGGCGTTCCCAGCGTATTGGCTCCCACCGTTGAGGCGATGGTCACCGTCCCGATGTTAATAATGACCGACGTGCGAACGCCCGCGATGATCACCGGTGCCGCTAACGGCAGCTCAACCTTAATCAGCCGCTGCCAGACGCTCATTCCCATCCCTTCAGCCACGCTCAGCACCGACGCTGGCACTGCCGCAATACCGGCCAGCGTGCCCTGCAGGATCGGCAGCACCCCATATAAAATCAGCGCAATGATGGCCGGTTGCTGACCAAACCCCATCACCGGCACCGCAATTGCCAGCACCGCCACCGGCGGAAAGGTTTGTCCGATCGCCGCAATCGTCTCCACCAGCGGGCGAAACTCCCTGCCCGATGTTCGTGTCACCGCGATACCCGCCCCAACGCCCAGCACAATGGCCATTACGCTTGAGAGCGCCACCAGCCAGGCGTGCGCCAGGGCGAGATTAACAAAACTCTCCTGCTGATACACTGGCCTCGGCAGGCCGGGAAAGAGCGTGCTAAACAATGCCGCGCTGTGTGGCATCAAAAAAAGGAGGGCAACAAAGAGCACCACCAGCCAGAGCAGCGGATCACGCATTCCCTTCACGCATCACCTCCCCGGACAACAGATCGCGAAAATGAAGCGTGCCACACGGTGCGCCCCGGGCATCGGAAACGGGCAGCACCTCACACTGGCGCGCCACAAAAGCGGAAAGTGCATCCCGCAGGTTCATCTGCTCCTGTAACGGTTCACCGCTTACCGGAGCCTCCTGTCGGCGCATATAGTCACCAACGGTTCGCAGGGAGAGCAACCTGACGCCCAGCTCGCTGCGGCCAAAAAATTCGCGTACAAAGTCGTTTGCCGGGTGGGTCAACAGTTCCAGCGGCGTGCCCTGCTGCACCACCTCGCCGTGATCCATCAACACCAGATGGTCAGCCAGCCGCAGCGCCTCATCAATATCGTGAGTCACCAGGATTATTGTGCGCCCCAGAATACGGTGAATGCGGGTCATTTCCGCCTGAAGCGCTCCGCGCGTGACCGGATCCAGCGCGCCAAACGGTTCATCCATCAACAACACCTGCGGGTTAGCGGCCAGCGCACGCGCCACCCCAACCCGCTGCTGTTGTCCACCGGAAAGCTGGTGCGGATAGCGGTCACGCAGCAGAGGCTCTAACCCGAGCAACGCCATCAGCTCATCAACCCTGTCAGCAATGGTTTCACGTGACCGCTTTTCCAGCTGCAGGACGGTGGCGATGTTCTGCGCCACCGTCCAGTGAGGAAACAGGCCGATGGACTGAATGGCATATCCCATGCGACGCCGCAGCTCCAGCACCGGCAGGCTGCGGATCTCTTCCCCGGCGAAGCGAATCAGGCCGCTGTCGTGTTCCACCAGCCGGTTGATCATCTTCAGGGTGGTTGATTTTCCCGACCCCGAGGTACCAATCAGCACGGAAAAAGCGCCTTCCTCGAAATGCAAATTCAGGTGGCTCACCGCCGGACGCCCCGCGAAGCTTTTACTGACATCGTGAAATTCAATCATTGTCTGTCCCCCTGAGCAACGCGAGCCATAAGGCAAACAGCGCGTCGACGACGACCGCCAGCGCAATCGTGGGAACCACGCCTAATAACACCAGATCCAGCGCGCTGCTCAACAATCCCTGAAACACCAGCGCACCAAAACCACCCGCGCCGATTAGCGCAGCGATCACCGCCATGCCAACGGTTTGCACGGCCACCACCCGCAGGCTGCGCAGCAGCAGAGGTAACGCCAGTGGCAGCTGTATCTGCCAGAAACACTGCCGCACGCTCATCCCCATTGCATGGGCGCTTTCCAGCACGTCCGGAGCGACCTGGTTTAAACCCGCCACGACGCCGCGTACCAGCGGTAACAGCGCATACAGCACCAGTGCAATCAGAGCCGGTGTTAACCCGGTTCCGGCTATCCCCATCGTTCCCAGGACGGGAAACGACTTCACCAGGCCCGCCAGCGGTGCAATCAGCAGGCCAAACAACGCAACGGAGGGTATAGTCTGGATCACATTGAGCACGGTAAACACCACACCCTGGCGTGAAGGGTGGCGATAGCACCACATGCCCAGCGGTACTCCCAGCAGTAACGCCGGAAAGAGTGTGCCGAAGAGGATGGTCAGATGTTGCGCCAGCGCATCATCAAACACCTCCTGACGGTTGGCGTATTCTTTTAACAGCGAGAGGTTATTCAGTTCGCCGCTGAACAGCAGCAATAGCGGAATACACCAGATTTGCGCATTGAGTACCCAGCGCCAGGCAGACGTTGGTATCAGACGGCGAATGGCATCGCTACAGGCCAACAGGCACAGTGCCAGCCACAGCCACAGGCCACTGCCGACAGACGTGCGCGCCAGTGGACTTTCCGCCGAGGCCATGTGTGTTGCCGCAAGCCCTGCACACCAGAACAGTACAATAAAGAACCCTTCACAGAGGAATAGCGTCAGCCACTGCGCGGTACGTCCCTGCCAGAGCGATAGCACGACAACCGCACCCAGCGCCGCTACCATCAGCAGCGGTGTAAACGGCCAGACCTGCCAGAGCGTACGCCCTTCCCCCGACACCAGGCGGTTAGGTGCAACATTCACAAACGGTAACGCAACCGCTGCGATGGCCACGCAGGCCAACAGCAGCAGTACGCGGTTATGACATTTTATTGGCACAGCCCTGTCCTGTTACTTCACCAGCCCTTGTTGCTTCAGGAAATCAGCCGCCACTTTTTTGGCATCCAGCCCTTCAACGGCAATGCTGGCGTTCAGCTGTTGCAGCGTTTTTTCATCCAGCTTTTCAAAGACCGGTTTTAACCATTTGGCAATATCCGGGTAGGCTTTCAGCACCGCTTCGCGCACCACCGGCGTGGGGGCATAAATCGGCTGAACGCCTTTCGGATCGGTCAGCGTTTGCAGCCCCAGTGCCGCAACCGGGCCGTCGGTGCCATAGGCCATTGCCGCATTAACCCCAGAGGTTTTCTGCGCCGCTGCTTTGATGGTCACTGCCGTATCGCCGCCCGCCAGAGAGAGCAGCTGAGCCTGGTCGAGCTTAAAGTTATAGGCTTTTTCAAAAGCAGGTAGCGCATCCGGACGCTCGATAAACTCAGCAGACGCCGCAAGCTTAAATTCGCCCTTCTCTTTCAGGTAGCGGCTGAGATCTTCAAGCGAGGTTAACTTACCTTTCTCCGCGATGTCTTTACGCACCGCAATAGTCCAGGTGTTGTTGGCCGGAGCTGGCGTCAGCCAGACCAGCTTGTTCTGCTCTGCATCTAGTTTTTTGACTTTTTCATATCCGGCTTTGGCATTTTTCCAGGCCGGGTCGGTTTCATCTTTGAAGAAGAACGCCCCGTTGCCGGTGTATTCCGGGTAGATATCCAGCTCGCCAGAGGTAATAGCGCCACGCACCACGGGTGTGGTGCCGAGCTGGACTTTATTGACAGTTTTGACCCCGTGACTTTCGAGCACCTGTAAGATGATATTGCCGAGCAGCGCACCCTCGGTATCAATCTTTGAGCCCACTTTCACCGGCTCTGCCGCCTGTAACGGCAAGCTCAGCGCTGCCAGCAGCACCGCTGAACCCATCATCCCCTTTGTCATCGTCATGCAGCTTTCCTCATTTTTTACGGCCTTTATCAGAGGCTTGAGAGAAAAGCGTAGCCTAAAAACCTGAATTCATCCTTCTTCGGGTAGGGTCAGCGGCACGCTAAGCAGGCTGGCGGCGAAGTAGAGAATGGCAATCACCCATAGCGTCCCTTCGATACCCAATGGGGCCACGCAAAGCGTGACAATCACCGGCCCGACGAAATTGCTCAGCCCGGAACCCAGATTCAGGCACGAGATCGCCGCCCCTTTGTTGTGCGGCAGCAGTGAGGGGATCAGCGCACTCAGCGGGCCAAAAGCCCCTAGTCCCACGGCATATAAAGCCAGCGCCAGAAACAACATGGTTTCACTGTCGCCGAACCACACCGGGGTATAGCAGACGGCCAGCATCCCCAGCCCGCACAGCGTGCCGGAGAACCAGACCACCGTGTTTCGCCAGCCGATGGTATCGCCCAGCCAGCCAAAGAAGTAGTTCGCGAAAATATTCACCACGTTCACCAGCCCCCAGATAGCCAGCCACTGGGCTATGCTAAAGCCAAAACGCGGCAAATAAACGGGCATCAGGATCACCAGTGAAAACTTGCCGATGTCGTTGATGGTCTTCACGAGTACCGCCAGGCGCATCCTGGGTTCACGCACCAGCACCCGCAGCCCTTCAGCCAGGGCATCCCCCAGGTTGCCCTCGCGTTGCCACTGCGGGCGATCACGGTTGAGTACCAGCGCACAACCGGCCCCCAGCGCCACGAAAATAAAGCCGCTGAGCAGCGTGGTGGTTTCGCCAAACGCCGGGATCATCATGCCGGAGAACCACGGCCCGACGATGGTCATCCCCACACCAAAGGCGATCCAGAACCACGAGACGGCACGCCCAAGAATGACAGGCTCGCAGCGCTGGTTGACCCACACCAGAAATGAATAGGCAAACAGCGGATACGCCACCCCACGCAGCGCATAACTCGCCACCATCAGCGGGTAATGGCCCTGTGGCAGCGCCCACGCAATGAACGGAACCGAGCCGATAAAATAAATCACCGTCGCGGCCCACATCAGCCGCCGTAACCCCAGCACGCCTGCGCCGATACCAGAAAACCACGACACCAGCGCCACGCACAGACCAAAAACCGATGAGAGTAAGCTGATATGCACTGCATCAAATCCGCGCTGCTGTAGCAAAGAGGCAAGCCAGCCCTGCTCAATCGTCGCGCCGGTAATAAACAGGAAAATCCCCATAAAGCCCCAGCAAAGTTCCCGGGGTAATCCCAGCCGGGCCCATACGCCCTGCTGAATAATAATGCTCTGCTCTGTCATCTCAGTGGGTCTTCAACAGGCCGCTGAACTTACGTGCCTGCATACGCTTGCGGTTGAGATAGCCGACGGTGTTTTCACCCCAGCAGTTTTCGTATGGCATGCCGGTCAGGCTTTCGATCACCGCCCGGTTTTCGGCGCTCACGGTCGCCTTACTGCCGCCCAGTTTCAGACGCGCCACCTCTTCGTTCAGGATCGCGTGCGTGCGGCTGTTCACCTTAAACTGGAAGGCAGACCAGATCCCCCACAGGGTCAGGGCAACCGGCAGGGCAATCATGATTACCAGGATCATATTGACAGCCGACTGTGGCTGCGAACTCTGCCCGGAGACGAAGCCCGACATTTGTAACGCCACCCCGACCAGGAAAATGGAGAGTGCCTGAGACGCTTTGCGCAGCAGGCTCATAAACCCGGCGAAGATCCCCTCACGACGGCTACCGGTCAGGATCTCATCCACGTCGGCCACGAAGGTGTAGTTATTCCACGGAATGGCGTAGATCCCGCCGCGCGCCAGGCCCGCAACCGCCGCACCGACATAGAGCACGCTCATACCCCCCACCCCGCTCAGGTAAGCCGAGACAAACAGCGCAAAGGCCAGCAGCGCCATTGTGGCCTGGGTAGCAAACGCACGGGACGGTGAAAAACGCAGCGTCAACCAGGTTGCAATACCAACCCCAAAGAACTGCAGGCCGTTAATCACCCCCAGCAGGTTAGAGGCCACCACCGACGAGGTCATCATTGCGAAGACCACAAAATAGGTAAATACCGAGTTGAAGATGTCCTGCGCTACAGATCCACCAAGGTACATTCCCAGATGCGAGCGGAAGGTTTTGATTTTCAGCGTCGAGACAAAATCGTAGTAGATATGGAACACGCGCGTGGTAAACGGCTCTTTTTCCTCTTCCGCGTCGTGGTGCTCGTTTTGCTGGATCTCCTCCAGCGACCGCTCCCAGGTGCCGAAGTAGACGAAGAACAGCACAATCATAAACGACACGGTAAAAATCGCCCCGGTGTAGAAGAACGAATCCGACGATTCAGGGCCGAAATACGACACCAGACGCCCGGGCAGAAATGCCGCAGCAAAACCGGCCAGCTGGGCAATGTACATACGCGCACTGGTGAGCTTTGAGCGCTTTTTGAAATCCGAGGTCATCTCCGCCGACAGGGTATCGTAAGGAATGATGATCATGGTGTAGACGACTTCAAACAGAATATAAAACAGCAGGTACATCCAGTAGTTAAACCCTTCCACCCACAGCAGACTGTAAACAGACACCAGCGGAATACTGGCCAGCAGGAAGAAACGGCGGCGACCAAAGCGTCGCCCGAGCCGGGTTTCATGGAAGTTATCAGAAACGTACCCAATCACCGGGCACATAATCACATCGACAATCCTTGCCACGGCAAAAAGCGACCCGGCCTGGATAGGCGTCAGGCCGCAAAACGTGGTCAGGAAAAACAGTAGCCAGGCACTGACCAGCGTAAAGGCCCCGGAACCTATCACATCTGCCAGTCCGTAACAGACATAGTTACGCAGCTTAATTTCTCGCACTTTTTTTATCATTGTTATCCCCTGAAGTGACCGTGTTAAACCCGGATACTCTCGACATCCCAGTCCGCAGGCAGCGGCGAAGGACGTGTGATATGTAACTCATTCAGATGCAGCCCACAGATACCGCAAGCAAAGATGGCAGGTAGCCCGTGCGGGTAACGCCCGACGCCGTGCGCACGCCCTGTCTGCGGATCCACCCGGTAAGCGTTGTCCAGCCCCATGCCGGTAGGTCGTTCCGGGTTACACGGTGGGCGCACGTCGTAACAACCCTGCTCACCGGACGGGCTGTGGATCTGAGTGAAGGTCAGCCCGTTGAAAGTGATATCGCGAACCGCACCGTCAATCTCACTGTGCAGATTGATGGCCCCCTCGCCCACGCCATTCAGGCTGGAGAAGGTAACCTGACTGATATCCCCCGGCCGGACGTCCGGCGCACGATGGCGCAGAGAGATGAAAACGGGATCGGCTTTTCCCCAGTGGCACGGGTCGCCGTGGCGACAATCGAAGAGAATGTTGCTGAACACCATCTGGCTAAATGCGCCACCATCACGGGACACCAGGCCAATGCCACGGTTGGATTCAAAGATCGTGCAATTCGTCACCGCAACGTGGCGAATGTCTGCAAAGGTCTCTGTCCCGACCTTAATGGCACAGCTTTTGGAACGGATAATGCAGTTGCTGACCGTGACGTTATAGATTGGCTGCTGCAGCTCAGGGGCTTTATCCGTCGTTTTCAGACAGATACCGTCATCAGCGGCACTGAAGTAACTGTCGCTGATATGCACATGCTGGCAACTGTCGATATCCAGCGCATCGGTATTCGAAAGAGTGAGATCGTTGTCGACAGTGAGGTTACGGATAAAGACGTGATTACAGCTCACCAGATGGGCAGTCCACATCGGCGAGTCATACAAGGTGATGTCACTGATACGCACCTGCTCGCAGCCTTCAAATACCACCAGGCGAGGGCGATGTGTTTTCGGCTGGCGATAACCCTGGGCATCGACCTGTTCGGCAAACCAGGCCGTGGCGTTACCGTCAATGCACCCCGCACCACTGAGCGTTACAGCATGTGCATCACGGGCGTAGAGCAGCGCCATACGTGAAAGCTCCGCCATGCTTTGCGTTTCGGCGGTCTGGTAATCGGCTTCGTGCTGGCTGGCAAGCAGACGCGCGCCCGCTTCCAGGTGCAACGTAAAGTGAGATGGCAGTACCAGCGTCCCCGTCAGGTAGATGCCTGGCGTCACCACCAGCGTACCGCCGCCTGCACGTGCCAGCGTATCGATTAATCCCTGTAGCGTCGCCGTCACCCGCGACGCCCCGCTACGGTCAAGATCGACATTGTCTAATGAGAGTTTCATGTTGTTGCCCGTCAGAATTGAACTAACCGGCATTAAACGGGCATTTGCGCGGTGACTCGCGGTACTTTCAGGGGATATTTACATGAAGAGTGAAGGCCATCACGGCGACGTTATGGCAATAAGGGGACTTTTGATGCTGTTCACGTTTTCAGCTGACATGCAAAAATGAAGTGTGAAAAATGTCACATTTCAGAGCAGTTCGATGGAAGAAAAAGCGCGGATGAAGGGTTTTTCGCCAGAGAAGGACGAAAAGTTGCGTTGTGGGTCACGGATTGAGCGGATTATCAGGGATGGGGGGATTGTATCCCCCTCACCCTAACCCTCTCCTTGTAGGGAGAGGGAAACAACATTACTGCAGCTCGAACTCGCCTTTATTCACGCGGGCAGAATCCACGCCGATAAACACGTTGAATTTGCCAGGCTCCGCAGCGTATTTCATCTGCTGGTTCCAGAACTTCAGCGCGTCCACGTCGATCGGGAAGCTGACGGTTTGGGTTTCGCCAGGCTTGAGGGCAATCTTCTCAAAACCACGCAGCTGTTTCACCGGACGGCTCATGGACGCAGTGACATCCTGAACGTACATCTGGATCACCGTTGCCCCTTCGCGTTTACCCGTGTTGGTAACCTCCACGCTGGCAGTGACTTTGCCGTCACGCTTCATGGTCGGTGCTGACATTTTCACGTCAGAAACCTTAAAGGTGGTGTAGCTCAGGCCATAACCAAACGGGTACAGCGGGCCGTTAGCTTCGTCGAAGTAGCGTGACGTGTACTTGTTCGGTTTGTCGGCATTGTACGGACGACCGGTGTTCAGATGGCTGTAATACACCGGGATCTGCCCCACAGAGCGCGGGAAGGACATCGGCAGTTTGCCTGACGGGTTGTAATCGCCAAACAGCACATCGGCAATGGCGTTACCGCCTTCAGTACCGGCAAACCAGGTTTCCAGAATTGCGTCTGCCTGCTGATCTTCTTTCACCAGCGCCAGAGGACGGCCGTTCATCAGCACCAGCACCAACGGCTTACCGGTCGCTTTCAGGGCGGCGATCAGGTCGCGCTGACTCTGCGGAATAGTGATGTCGGTACGGCTGGAGGCCTCATGCGCCATACCCTGCGCTTCACCAACGACAGCAACCACCACGTCGGACTGCTTCGCCGCATTAACCGCTTCGTCAATCATCGCTTTCGGTGAACGTGGATCCACTTTCACCGCCTCTTCGTACTGGTTGAGGAAGGCAACAATGTCTTTATCACTGGTGACGTTCGCCCCTTTGGCGTACACCACTTTGCCGTTTTCACCGACCGCGTTTTTAATGCCGGTCAGTACAGTCACGGATTGATCGGCCACGCCAGCGGCTGACCAGCTCCCCATGACGTCACGCTTGCTGTCGGCCAGCGGGCCAACCACGGCGATCGTAGCGGACTTTTTCAGCGGCAGCGTTTCCAGACGGTTTTTCAGCAGCACCAGGCTTTCACGCGCAACGTCACGTGCATCTTTACGGTGCAGGCGGCTTTCAGCGTTGGTGTCTGCCGGGTCTGAATCTTTCGCGCCCAGGTGACTGTACGGATCGTTAAACAGCCCCATGTCGTATTTCACATTCAGCACGTGACGGGTAGCGTCATCCAGTTCCGCCATCGTTACCTTACCGCTCTTCACCAGCCCCGGCAGGTATTTGCTGTAGTATTCGTCACTCATGCTCATGTTGATGCCGGACTTGAGCGCCACGCGCACTGCATCTTCCGGGTCGGAAGCCGTTCCGTGTTTGATCAGTTCCTTGATAGCGCCGTGATCGGAGACGGTGATGCCCTTAAAGCCCCACTGGTCGCGCAGTACATCTTTCAGCAGCCAGGAATCAGAGGTCGCAGGTGTGCCGTTGAGTGAGTTCAGCGCCACCATCACCGCACCGCTGCCCGCATCCAGGCCCGCTTTGTACGGAGGCATATAGTCGTTGAACAGGCGCTGTGGGCTCATGTCCACGGTGTTGTACTCTTTACCACCCTCAACAGCACCGTAGGCCGCAAAGTGCTTAACGCTGGTCATGACAGAGTAGCGATCCGCCGGGCTTTTACCCTGCATCGCTTCCACCATGGTTTTACCCATTATCGACGTTAAATATGTATCTTCCCCGAAACCTTCTGAGGCGCGGCCCCAGCGCGGATCGCGGGAGACGTCCACCATCGGAGCCCAGGTCATGTTCAGGCCGTCGTCTGCCGCTTCATATGCAGAAACGCGCCCCACGGTTTTGACCGCATCAAGGTTAAAGGAGGAGGCTAAACCGAGGCTAATCGGGAAGACGGTACGCTGACCGTGCAGCACGTCATAGGCGAAGAACAGAGGAATTTTCAGACGGCTGAGTTCCATCGCCTGATCCTGCATTTTGCGGATATCCTGGCGAGTGACGGTGTTAAAGATTGCCCCAACCTGGCTCTCTTTAATCATCTCACGGATGGCCTCTTTCGGGTTATCCGGACCGACGCTGATAAGACGCAGCTGGCCTATCTTCTCATCGACCGTCATCTTCTTAAGCAATTGGGTAACAAACGCGTCCCGGGCTTCAGGCGTAAGCGGGTGATTACCAAACAAATCCTCTGCCAGCGCAGGTTGCAGCGCCAGGCTGACGGCGACACCTACAGAACATAGCCATTTCATGTCGTTTTACTCTCTCATCAATAACCGCCGGAAGATCTCGGCCAAACCGTGCGAAAAGCGCAGTGTGCCACAAACCCTCTGAACCTTGCAGGGTTATTCTCTGATTTTTCTCGTGAATACTCGACCGCTTAACAGTTAATCGCGCTATGCTTTACAACGAGAAATTTGCCCCACCACAAGGAGTGGAAGATGTCTTCTGTTCGAACTGACGATAACAACACTTTTATTAACGAACTGTCGCGCCTGGTTGGTCACTCTCACCTGCTTACCGACCCGGCAAAAACCGCCCGCTACCGCAAAGGTTTTCGCTCCGGCCAGGGCGACGCGCTGGCGGTGGTGTTCCCCGGCACGCTGCTGGAACTGTGGCGCGTACTGAGCGCCTGCGTCGTCGCCGACAAAATTATTCTGATGCAGGCCGCCAACACCGGCCTGACCGAAGGTTCTACGCCGAACGGCAACGATTACGATCGTGACATCGTGATCATCAGCACCCTGCGTCTCGACAAACTGCACCTGCTGGACAAAGGTGAACAGGTACTGGCCTTCCCCGGGACGACCCTCTATTCACTGGAAAAAGCGCTTAAGCCTCTGGGACGTGAACCCCATTCGGTGATTGGTTCATCCTGTATTGGTGCCTCCGTAATTGGCGGGATTTGCAATAACTCTGGCGGTTCGCTGGTGCAGCGTGGCCCCGCGTACACCGAGATGTCGCTGTATGCCCGCATCGACGAAAACGGCAAGCTGACGCTGGTCAACCATCTGGGAATTGATCTGGGGGCAACGCCAGAGCAGATCCTCAGCAAACTCGATGACGACCGCGTGAAGGATGAAGACGTTCAGCACGATGGACGGTATGCTCACGACCATGATTATGTCACCCGCGTGCGCGATATCGGGGCCGATACCCCGGCGCGCTATAACGCCGACCCTGACCGGTTATTCGAATCCTCCGGCTGCGCTGGCAAGCTGGCCGTCTTTGCGGTCCGCCTTGATACCTTCCCGGCAGAGAAAAAACAGCAGGTCTTTTACATCGGTACCAACCAGCCAGACGTGTTGACCGAAATCCGCCGTCATATTCTGGGTGAGTTCACCCACCTGCCAGTGGCAGGCGAGTATATGCACCGTGATATTTACGACATCGCCGAACGTTACGGCAAAGACACCTTCCTGATGATCGACAAGCTTGGTACCGACAAGATGCCGTTCTTCTTCACCATGAAGGGCCGCACCGACGCGATGCTGGATAAAGTGTCGCTGTTTAAGCCACATTTCACCGACCGCTTTATGCAGAAACTGGGTAATGTCTTCCCGGCGCATTTACCGGAGCGAATGAAGACCTGGCGCGATAAGTATGAGCACCACCTGCTGCTGAAAATGGCCGGTGATGGCATTACCGAGGCACAAACCTGGTTGACTGAATTCTTCAAAACCGCCG
Organism: Enterobacter sp. LM3; assembly: GCF_046622475.1. NCBI lineage: Bacteria > Pseudomonadati > Pseudomonadota > Gammaproteobacteria > Enterobacterales > Enterobacteriaceae > Enterobacter > Enterobacter sp. LM3. Next base: position 356,272 of record NZ_JBJURN010000002.1, read on the forward strand.
AAGGTGATTTCTTCGCCTGTACGCCGGAAGAAGGCAGCAAAGCCTTCCTGCACCGCTTCGCCGCAGCGGGTGCCGCCATTCGTTACCAGGCGGTTCACTCCGAAGAGGTGGAGGATATTCTGGCACTGGATATTGCCTTGCGACGCAACGATACCGAATGGTTTGAACATCTGCCGCCGGAAATTGACAGCAAGCTGGTACACAAACTCTATTACGGCCACTTTATGTGCTATGTATTCCACCAGGATTACATCGTCAAAAAAGGCGTCGATGCGCATGAACTGAAAGAACAGATGCTCACCCTGCTGCGCGATCGCGGCGCACAATATCCTGCGGAACACAACGTCGGGCATCTTTACAAAGCCCCGGATGCATTAAAGCAGTTTTATCGCGAGAATGACCCTACAAACAGTATGAATCCCGGTATTGGTAAAACAACGCGGAAGAAATACTGGAAAGAGAGCGCCGAAACGGAGCAGCACGACGCGTAAGCCTCTGAATCGCGTCTACAGCCATATTTGAGAGATTGTGAAGCGCTCCTCAAACGTACTAGAGTAAATATCTGTCGCCGGAGAACCGTTTCTCCGGCTTTGTAAGACGAGGAGCAGGCATACCATGTCGGCTGTTGATATTTACCCTGAAACCGAAGTGGACGTACGCGACGCCCTTCCTGACGATGTGCATGCCATTACGGCCATCTATGCCTGGCATGTGCTTCACGGGCGCGCATCGTTCGAGGAAGTCCCCCCTACCATCGATGAAATGCGCCAGCGGATGAAAAACGTCGCCGAAAGCGGCCTACCGTGGCTGGTCGCGTTGTATCGCGGCATCGTCGTGGGGTATTGCTATGCGACCTTGTATCGTCCACGACATGCCTACCGTTATACCCTTGAAGAATCGATCTACGTGGATGCCAGTACCACCGGACGCGGGTTTGGTTCAGCGCTCATGGACGCGTTGATTGAACGCTGCGAGCAAGGACCGTGGCGGCAGATGATCGCGGTTGTGGGCGACGGAAATAATAATGCGGGCTCATTACGGCTGCATAAAAAACACGGCTTCGAGATTGTCGGTCAGCTACGCAGCGTCGGCTACAAAAAAGGTGACTGGCGGGATACGCTGATTATGCAACGCCCACTCAACGACGGTGACTGGACGCTGCCCGAATAAAAGCCGTGCGGTCTGGTGCCCTCACCCCGGCCGTTTCCCACAGGGAAAGGGAGAAAACATAAAAAACGGTAACCTGAGTTACCGTTTTGCATTTACCTAATCGTTCTGCGCGGTCGCCATCTGTTCCGCTTTTTGCTTTTTATAGCTCAGTGCCGCGGCCGGAACCGGTTGGGCTTTCCCCGTCTCAATCCAGGTGCGCAGTCGGCTTGCATCCGCGAAGTGGGTGTATTTACCAAAAGCATCCATCACCACCAGCGCCACCGGTTTCCCGTTAAATACGGTACGCATCGCCAGACAGTGACCCGCCGCATTGGTAAAACCCGTTTTCGTTAACTGGATGTTCCAGTTATCACGGTAGACCAGATGGTTAGTATTGCGGAACGGCAGCGTATACGCCGGGTTCGCAAACGTGGCCGTCTCTTCACGCGTGGTACTGAGCTGCCCAATCAGCGGATACTGTTTGCTGGCAATCAGCAGTTTCGTCAAATCACGCGCCGTGGAGACGTTATGAATCGACAAACCTGTCGGTTCCACATAATGCGTATTGCTCATACCCAGTGATTTGGCCTTTGCATTCATTGCACGAATGAATGCGTCATAACCGCCCGGATAGTGGTGCGCCAGGCTCGCCGCTGCACGGTTTTCAGAAGCCATCAGCGCCAGCAGTAGCATATTCTTACGGCTAATTTCGCTGTTCAGACGCACGCGGGAATAAATCCCTTTCATCTCCGGCGTGTGGCTGATATCCACTTTCAGTTTTTCGTCCAGCGGCAGATGGGCATCAAGCACCACCATCGCGGTCATTAATTTGGTAATCGAGGCGATCGGTCGCACCAGATCCGGATGGCTGGCGTAGATCACCTGATTGGTATTCAGATCGACAATCATCGCACTGCCGGACGCAATTTGCGGTTGGGCAGCAGCAGTGGTCACCGCAGGCGTTTTGGCGATCGCTGGCACGGCAACGGACGCACCCAGCAACAGTGCCAGGCTAAGTAAAGAGACTCGGAATTTCAGCATGGTGAGATTTCTGATAATTATTCACGCACGTCATGACGTACACCGCCTGTGCTAACGGATAAACACAGGCTGGCTCCGGCATCATAGCGGTCACCGTGGAATGTCGCCAGCGAAGAATCATGAACAGATGCTGCATTGCTGGCATTTACGCCAGCAATGCAGTGAACTTAAAAGAGACGGTATCCGTAACCCCAAAGAATCACCGTCAGCGCCAGTAACGCCTCCAGCACCAGCACGCCGATAGCCAGCGTTGAACTGGAGAAGTTCAGGCCCTCTTCTTTATTGATATTCAGGAAGGTTGGAACCCCCAGATACAGCAGATAACCGGTGTAAAAGAGGGCAATCGTACCGATCAGCGCGCACAACCAGACCAGTGGATAGAGCGCAACAATGCCGCTTAAGAACAGCGGGGTCGCGACATATCCGGCAAAGACCATACAGTGCGCCAGGGACGGACGTTGCGGATAGTTACGTGCCATCCAGTGAATGACGCGCCCCATCACCGCCACCCCTGCCAGCATCAGGCCGTAGAAGATAATGGCAAGGTAAAGCCCGGTAGACCACGACAACTGAACCACGGTGCCATCACCAAAGTTCCAGCCGATTTGTGTTGTACCGATAAACGCGCAGATCACCGGCACCGCTGCCATCAGCAGCACATGGTGCGTGTAATGGTGCGCGACCGTTTCGTTCTCGTTTCTGATGACATGCATTTCACGGTCGGGATGGGAGAAGAGTCCCCAGACATGGTTCATAGCGCCCCCTTGTTGTCGGCCCGTCAGCGATACCTTAAGTATAATGCAGGCTTTAGATTATTTTATGAGCAACCTTAAAAATGCCATTTCGCCTTCATTGCCGCATTATTCATTCATGAGGTATATGATAAATGCAGGCATTCGCAAGGAAACCCGGCTGAGTTTATGGATATCAATAGTCTGATCGAACAATATGGGTATATCGCGTTGGTCATCGGTAGCGTGGCAGAAGGTGAAACCATCACCCTGCTCGGAGGGGTGGCGGCACATCAGGGGCTGCTGCGTTTCCCGCTGGTCGTGACTGCAGTTGCGCTGGGTGGCATGATTGGCGACCAGTTGCTCTACTTTCTGGGGCTACGTTTCGGGCCCGCACTCCTGCTGCGTTTTCCTAAGCATCGCAAGAAAATCCGTCAGGCGCAGAGACTGATCCAGCGTCACCCTTACCTGTTCGTGATTGGTACCCGTTTTATGTACGGTTTTCGGATAATCGGCCCCATCCTGATTGGCGCGAGCCGTTTGCCGCCGAAAATTTTCCTGCCACTGAATATTTTTGGCGCGGTTGCCTGGGCGCTGATCTTTACCACACTAGGCTACGTTGGTGGGGAAGTGATTGGCCCGTGGTTGCACACTCTCGACCAGCATGTGAAGCACTGGGCATGGTTGATTCTGGTGGTGGTGGCAGTCATTGCGGTTCGGCTGTGGCTGAAACACCGGGATTCGAAGCGTTAGCGCGCACTATTCGGGTCGTACTCACCTCCTGACAATCAACCAGCAGGTAAGTACAGATCATGGGCGCTTTAGCCGTGATGGTAGCCACCGCCCAGTGCCGACGTCAGTTGCAGCGTGGCGTCCACATATTGCCCTTGCAGCATCAACCCAGCGATGTGTTCCCTGAACGCCGGGATTTTTGCTTCACTGACGCGGGAGCCGGCAATGATACCGGCGCTAAAGCGTGCCTGTGCCAGCGCCACAACACGCGCAGCATCTTTTTCGACCTGCTGCTGGTGCTGGTTTTTCGCCGTCAGGGTTTCAACTTCACTGGCAGTTCGCGCCACCTGGTTGACGGCATCTACCACCGCTTTGTTGTAGTTCGCGATGGAGAGATTATTCTGCGCCTGGGCAATATCCAGGTTCGCGTTCAGCCTGCCGCTGTCAAAAATCGGCAACGTCAGTCCGGCTGTCACGCCCATTTGCTGAGCCGAAGAGCGGAACAGATCGCTCAGATGCAGGGCATCCTGTTGTAAGAACGCCATCAGATTCACATCGGGATAGAAAGCCGCTCTGGCAGCATCCACCTCGCTCATGGACGCTTCGATATACCAGTGAGCGGCCTGGAGATCGGGTCGACGCGCCAGCAGTTCATAACCCAGCATCGTCGGCAGCGCAGCCTCTGGTGCAGGTAATGCATGGCGGGTGAGCGTCATTGAGGTGCTGTTGGTTAACGCTTCCAGACGCGCCTCAACGGCTTTCATTTTTCCCTTTACTTCCGCCAGCTGTTCCTCGGTTTTGCTGGCGTTAATGTCCGTTTCGACCCCTTCCACGGAGGAGTTTATCCCGTGCTGGTAGAGCTCGCGGTCGGCACCAATAATATTCTCCTGCTCTTGTTTGATATCTGCGAGGACATCTCCCACGGCGGCCTGAGTTTGCCACTCCCAGTACAGCCGCGCGACGCTGCTGGCAAGCAGTTGACGCGTTTGTTCCATCTCTGCATTTTGCGCATTCACCTTGCCAATACGGGCTTCAACCTGCGCACGGTTTTTGCCCCACAGATCAAGATCCCAGCCAGCAGTCAGGCCAAATGTCCCGTTGGTGTACCACGGCCCGGTGGTGCCAGCAGCCGGGTCGGTGATGGCAAATGGCCCCATTAACCCCTCAGCCGACATTTTCTGGCGTTCAGCATCAGCCGAAAAATCAATGTGTGGGCCGTCGGCAGCCATCGTGGCTTTTGCCTGAGCTTCTGCCAGCGTGATGCGCTGCCGGGCAATTTGCATATCTGGCGCATCATTCAATGCTTTCGCAATCAGCGAATTAAGCTCGGGGTCGTTATAGTCTTTCCACCATTCATTTTTCGGCCAGTCAGTACGACGTAAATGCGTATTTACCGAAGCCACTGTGGTTTGTGTTTTAACAGGCGATACTGTGGAATGTTCTGGCGCACAGGCGGCCAGAATAAAGACGAGGGGAGCACTCAGAGATAAAATAAAGGAACGTTTCATTACGCCATTCACTCAAAAATAAAGGCGCAAATTACGCTTGATACTGTTCGTTTTTTTAGTAACGCGTGGCAATCTGCAAATTGTTATACATTTAAACAATCAGAAAAATATTCATATTAAAAATTAATTAGTTAGCATTATTCACCAAAATTATAAATCTTCAAAAAGAATCGACCTGGATGAACGATCACGTATCACTTTGACTGAATCACCCGCGCAATATCCGCGGAAGTCTGTAACGTACGGATCTCCTGGAATAATCCTAACGCTTCGCTGTACTCTTTGCGCAAATAACTGAGCCACTGCTTAATACGTGCAACATGATACAAGCCGGTATCCCCCTGCTTTTCCAGACGGCTGTATTTTTGCAGTAGCGTCACCACCTCAGCCCACGGCATGCGCGGTTCGTTATATTTCACCATCCGGCTGAGATTCGGCACATTCAACGCCCCACGGCCAATCATTACCGCATCGCAGCCAGTCTCTTTCAGACAGGCCTGTGCGCTCTCGTAATCCCAGATTTCGCCATTCGCAATCACGGGAATAGAGAGTCGTTTGCGGATCTCGCCAATCGCCTGCCAGTTGATGCGATCGGCCTTATAACCATCCTCTTTGGTACGGCCATGCACGACTAACTCTGTTGCACCCGCCTGTTGTACCGCATCGGCTATTTCAAACTGTCGCGCATCGCTGTCCCAGCCCAGTCGCACCTTCACCGTCACCGGTAAATGCGACGGTACAGCTTCACGCATGGCTTTTGCACCGCGATAAATCAGCTCAGGATCTTTCAGCAATGTTGCCCCACCGCCGCTGCCGTTGACCAGTTTCGACGGGCAGCCGCAGTTGAGATCGACCCCGTAAGAACCAAGATCCACCGCACGGGCGGCATTTTCCGCCAGCCATTGCGGATACTGGCCCAGCAACTGAATGCGCACCAGCGTGCCGGATGTTGTTCGGCTCTGGTTGTGCAGCTCCGGGCAGAGCCTGTGAAAAGATTTTACCGGCAATAACATATCGACCACGCGTAAAAATTCCGTCACGCAGAGATCGTAATCATTCACCTCGGTCAGAAGCTCGCGCACGAGGGAGTCGAGCACGCCTTCCATTGGGGCCAGTAAAACACGCATATCAGTACCTGTAAAAAAAGACGCGCTATAGTTGCATTTAAACTTAAGACTGTCCATTTGTGGCAATGTCAGACGTTCCATTCAGGAATGTCTGGTATGCTCAAAATTCATGATGTGATCCGTAGCACATTTCAGGGTTTAATTGTATGATGAATGCGTTTCATCAAGGACTTTCACCATGAGCAAATCATTGAATACTATCTGGCAATACCTGCGCGCATTCGTCCTGATTTACGCCTGTCTGTACGCCGGGATTTTCATCGCGTCCCTGTTACCTATCACCATTCCCGGCAGCATTATCGGTATGCTGATCCTGTTTGTGCTGCTGGCACTGCAGGTTTTGCCTGCAAAGTGGGTCAACCCTGGCTGCTTCGTTCTCATTCGCTACATGGCGCTACTGTTTGTCCCCATCGGCGTCGGGGTCATGCAATATTACGATTTGCTCAAAGCACAGTTCGGCCCCATTGTCGTCTCCTGCGCGGTCAGTACGCTGGTGGTTTTCCTGGTGGTGAGCTGGAGTTCGCATCTGGTGCATGGCGAACGTAAAGTGATTGGGCAAAAAGGAACAAAGCAATGATGGAGAATATCTGGTGGTCGCTGCCGTTAACCCTGGTGGTGTTCTTCGCCGCGCGTAAACTTGCCGTACGTTTCAGAATGCCATTGCTCAACCCTCTGCTGGTGGCGATGGTGGTGATCATTCCTTTCCTGCTTCTCACCGGCATTCCTTACGAACGCTACTTTGCCGGGAGCAAGATTTTAAACGATCTGCTGCAGCCTGCCGTTGTGGCGCTCGCCTTTCCTTTATATGAACAGTTGCACCAGATCCGTGCCCGCTGGAAGTCCATCATTACTATCTGTTTTGTGGGGAGTCTGGTGGCGATGATTACCGGAACGTCGGTCGCACTGTTGATGGGAGCCTCTCCGCAGATTGCTGCCTCTATTCTGCCAAAATCCGTCACCACGCCAATCGCGATGGCGGTGGGCGGCAGCATCGGCGGTATACCGGCCATCAGCGCCGTATGCGTAATTTTCGTGGGTATTCTTGGTGCGGTATTTGGCCATACCCTGTTGAATGCTATGCGCATTCATACCAAAGCCGCGCGTGGTCTGGCGATGGGGACGGCTTCACACGCCCTGGGTACCGCACGTTGCGCTGAGCTGGATTATCAGGAAGGGGCATTCAGCTCGCTGGCACTGGTCATCTGTGGGATCATGACCTCTCTGATCGCGCCGTTCCTGTTCCCGATCATTCTGGCAGTTGTGGGCTAAAATTTGCGATACGTCGCGCAAATTTCATTTTGTTTTCATAAGTTGCATAAGTAATGAGAAGTGGATCACATATAAAGCCGTAATGGCTCCGTACACTACCGATCCATTAACCTTTATGAGGCAAACGCCATGCATCCACGTTTTCAAGCTGCTTTCGCCCAGCTTGCAGAGAATTTGCAATCAGCCCTGGCCCCGGTTCTGGCGGATGAGCATTTCCCCGCCCTGCTGACGGCTGAGCAGGTCACTCTGCTTCAACAGGCAACAGGACTGGACGAAGACGCGCTGGCTTTCGCACTGCTGCCGCTGGCCGCCGCCTGCGCACGCGCTGACCTCTCCCACTTCAATGTAGGGGCGATTGCACGCGGTGTAAGCGGAACCTGGTACTTTGGCGGTAACATGGAGTTCCTGGGTGCGACGATGCAGCAAACTGTCCACGCGGAACAAAGCGCCATCAGCCACGCCTGGCTGCGCGGCGAAAAAGCGCTAAGCGCCATTACCGTTAACTACACCCCTTGTGGCCACTGTCGTCAGTTTATGAACGAGCTGAACAGCGGACTGCAATTGCGCATCAACCTGCCAGGTCGTGCACCACACACGCTGGGTGATTACCTGCCTGACGCTTTCGGCCCGAAAGATCTGGATATCAAAACGCTGCTGATGGATGAGCAGGATCACGGCTTCGCCCTGTCCGGCGATGACCTGAGCCAGGCCGCTATCACCGCCGCCAACAAGAGCCACACCCCGTACAGCAAATCACCTAGTGGCGTAGCGCTACAGTGCCGTGATGGCCGTATCTTCAGCGGCAGCTATGCGGAAAATGCCGCATTTAACCCAACGCTGCCACCGCTGCAGGGCGCACTGAATCTGCTGAACCTGAACGGTTATGACTACCCGGATATTCAGCGCGCTATTCTGGCAGAAATTGCCGATGCACCGCTGATTCAGTGGGATGCTACCGCCGCCACGCTGAAAGCGCTGGGCTGTTCATCGATTGAACGCGTGCTGCTTGCGTAATCCTTCCGGCGGGCAGGAATGCCCGCCAGTGTGATGAAAAACCCCTCAGTTGATTCGCTGTTTCTTGCGCTAACCATGCGGGTAAAGTAGCCTGAGTTAAATTTCACCTTTGGTACGAGCCATCTGCATGTTAAAGCGCGTTTTTTACAGCCTGTCTGTCCTGCTCGGCATACTGCTGTTGACTGTGCTTGGCCTCGACCGCTGGATAAGCTGGAAAACAGCGCCCTACATCTTTGATGACCTGCAGGATCTCCCCTATCGTCAGGTTGGTGTGGTACTCGGTACCGCCAAATATTACCGTACCGGCGTCATCAATCAGTATTACCGTTATCGTATTCAGGGGGCGCTAAACGCCTATAATAGCGGCAAGGTGAATTACCTGCTGTTGAGCGGCGATAACGCGCTGCAAAGCTATAACGAACCGGTGACGATGCGTAAGGATTTGATTGCCGCAGGGGTCGACCCGGCCGATATCGTGCTCGACTACGCCGGATTCCGCACCCTGGACTCCATCGTGCGTACCCGTAAAGTGTTCGACACCAACGATTTCATCATCATTACCCAGCGCTTCCACTGCGAACGGGCATTGTTTATTGCGTTGCATATGGGTATTCAGGCCCAGTGCTACGCGGTGCCATCGCCAAAAGACATGCTGAGCGTGCGCGTACGCGAGTTCGGTGCCCGTTTTGGTGCGCTGGCTGACCTGTACATCTTCAAACGAGAACCGCGCTTTTTAGGCCCACTGGTGCCAATTCCGGCGATGCATGAAGTGCCAGAAGATGCGCAGGGTTACCCGGCAGTGACGCCTGAACAACTGCTGGATATGCAGAAAAAAGAGAAAAAATAGCCCCGCTTTTATACTTTCTTTACGTCGGGCATCACTCTTTTTATCCGCCCTTTACTCTCGCCCTTTTAAGCTGAGTTCATTGCCGCTACGGCTTCATTGAAGAATGACTATGAACTCAATAATGAATGCTTTTTTCCTGAAAAATATCCGCCCGTATTTTAACTTCCCGGGATTATCGCTCCCGACCGCCCTCAATTCAGGCCTGTATCTCGATGAGAAAATTGCAGCCATGAAACAGAATTTGTCAGCGGAAGTGACGGATTATCTGGCACGTTATCCGCAGACTAAACACATTGACGTTTACCTGAACGACATCAATGGCATTATGCGTGGCAAACGGCTCTCAGTGGAAAGCATGCTGAATCTTGAGAAAGGCTGCTATTTTCCCCTTTCGGTCTACTCGATGGATCAAAAAGGAAAGATTGCCGCATCACTTCATGATGAGCCAGACCGGCTTTGCGTACCCGTTCCCGGTTCCCTGTGCCCTTCGCCCCAGGCTCCTGAGCATAACGCGCAGATCCTGTTGACCATGAATGACAGCGATGGAAAATCCTGTCCGCTTGAGCCACGCGTGATATTGCAAAACGTCCTTGCTCGCTTCCACCAGCATGGGCTTTTCCCGGTGATTGCACCAGAGATTGAGTTCTATCTGACGGGGTCAGATTCTCAGGATCCGCAGAATCAGGGTTGCTTTCATATGGATACGTCAACGGCGCACGCGGCATTGTTTGACGAACTGGAGCAGCTGGCGCAACACCAGCACATTCCACTGACCGGGATCGTGGCAGAAGCCGAACCCGGTCAGTACGAGTTGAACCTGAAGCACAGCCATCGGGTTATTGAGGTATGCGATAACGTACTGGCTCTGCGGCGCTTAACCCGATACGTTGCAGAGAAACACGGGCTCCAGGCCAGCTTTATGGCCAAACCCTTCAGCCTTCAGTCCGGCAGCGGTCTGCATTTCCATTTCAGCCTGAATAATATTCACGGCGAAAACATGTTCGCCTCACCGGTGGATGAGCTCAATAGCATGATGCGCCTGTGTATCGCGGGCCAGCTGGCACTGATGCCCGCGTCCGTCGCCATTCTGGCGCCGGGTGTTAACGCTTTCCGCCGCCTGCGTAAAAACCTCAATGAGCCACTATTTAACTCCTGGGGCTATAACACCCGCTCCGCCGCGCTGCGTATTCCCTGCTCGGATGAGAACAACCGTCGTATTGAGTATCGTCTGGCGGGTGCGGATGCCAACCCGTATCTGGTGGTCGCCACAATCCTCACGGGCATGTTGTATGGTCTGGAAAATTTCGATGAGGATGATTTACCTGAACCGCAACAGGATGAACCTGTATTGCCGCTGTTCCAGCAGCAGGCCATTGAGGTATTTTCCCGCAACCAATATCTCACCGACAGCCTTGGCGAAGCCTTTTCCCAACAGTGGGTTGCCTGCAAGCTCTCAGAGCTGGACTGGTTTGAAAGTATCGTCACCGAACAAGAATCCGCGCTGACGTGAAAAACAAAAAAGCCCGCTCAATGAGCGGGCCTGGTCAGGCATGAAGCCATTATTTCTTACGCGCGTATTTCAGTGAATCCAGGGCAACCGCGAAGATGATGATTGCGCCTTTGATGATGTACTGCCAGTACGGGTTCACACCGATGTAGGTCAGACCGTAGTTGATAACGGTGAAGATGATGACACCGGTTACCACGCCAAGCACGGTACCAACACCGCCGCTGAAGGAAACACCACCTACCACACACGCAGCAATCGCATCCAGTTCGTACATAAAACCAAGGTTGTTGGTTGCAGAACCGATACGACCGGCTTCCAGCATCCCACCGAAGGCATAGAACACGCCGGACAGGGCATAAATCATCAGCAGGTTCAGCGCAACGTTAACGCCAGACACTTTTGCCGCTTCCGGGTTACCACCGATAGCGAAGATATTTTTACCGAAGCGAGTTTTGTTCCACAGGATCCAGACGAAGGACACTGCAATCAACGCATAGAAGGTGATGTACGACAGGCGGAAACTGCCCAGCGCGATAAACCCTTGCGTGAAGGTCGAGAAGCCACTGTCAAACCCCGAGATTGGGGACGCACCGACGAAGTCGTAGTACAGGGAGTTGATACCGTAAACGATGATCATCGTACCCAACGTGGTGATAAATGGCGTCACGTTCAGGTAAGCAATGATGATGCCGTTAATCAGACCAATTACCGCACCGATGACGCAGACAATCAGGATCACCACGAAAATCGGCATGGTCGCCATTTCCGGGAACACTTTGTTGGCATTTTCCATCGACTGCAACATCGTTGCCGCGATAACCGCCGCCAGCCCCACCTGACGCCCCGCCGAAAGGTCAGTACCCTGGGTGACGATAAGACCCGCTACGCCCAGTGCGATGATAATACGCACGGAAGATTGGGTCAGAATGTTACTCAGGTTCAGCAGACTTAAGAACGTAGGATCCTGGAAAATAATGATGGCCAGTAACACTAAAAGAACAACGTAAATACCGCCTTCTTTCAGATAAGTGAGAAAACTTTTTTTATTTAACGCACTCATGAGGAGCCCCTGATCTTAAAGGTGCAAAGACGCAAGACGCAGAATTTCGTTTTGCGTTGTCGTTTTGGTGTCAACAATACCGGCAACGAGACCATTGCTCATAACCAGAATACGATCTGTGATCCCTAACAATTCCGGCATTTCGGAAGAAATAATAATGATCCCTTTATTCTTTTTCGCCAGCTCAGCAATCAGCTGATAAATTTCAAATTTTGCACCCACATCAATACCACGGGTTGGTTCATCCAGCATCAGAATTTCAGGCTGAGTTAATAACCAGCGACCGATAATGACTTTTTGCTGGTTTCCCCCCGAGAGCGAACCAATTTGTGTACGGTGGCCAGGCGTTTTCACGCGCATGGAGTCGATCACCCATTGGGTATCGCTTTTCATACGAGAATTATCCAGCAGGCCGATTTTGTTTTTGTAGTTACGAATATTCGAAATTAACGAGTTAAAGTTAATATCGAGATAGGCATAAATACCGGTAGAGCGTCGCTCTTCCGTCACCAGCGCAAAACCGTGGTTAATGGCTTCGTTGGCATTGTGGTTATTAATTTTCTTACCGTGCAGTGTAATGGTCCCCTCGGCTTTCTCACGAATACCAAACAGGGTTTCCACGATATCGGTACGTTTGGCACCCACCAGCCCCGCAATCCCCAGAATTTCGCCTTTGTGCAAGTCGAAGGAGACGTCGCGAATCGATGGCTGACGCAGCGAGGTCAGGTTACGCACCTCAAGGATCACCTCACCCGGTTTGTTTTCACGATCCGGGAAACGCTGATTCAGCGAACGGCCAACCATCATGGCAATGATCTTGTCCATGTCCAGCCCTTCCAGAGGCTGAGTGGCAATCCACTGACCGTCACGCAGGATGGTAATTTCATCACACAGCTGGAAGATCTCTTCCATCTTATGGGAGATATATACAATGCCGCAGCCGCGTTCTTTCAGTTTGCGAATAATGGTAAAAAGGTGGTTAACCTCTTTTTCCGTTAATGACGATGTCGGTTCGTCCATGATGACAATTTTCGCATCATAGGAGAACGCTTTCGCAATTTCGATCATCTGCATCTGGGAAACTGATAATGTCCCGACGCGAGCGCGTGGATCGATATCAATATCCAGTTCATCGAAAATTGCTTTGGTGTCACGATACATTTTATCTTGATCGACAAAGACACCTTTGGTTGGGTAACGCCCCAGCCACATATTATCCATAACCGAGCGTTGCAGTACCAGGTTCAATTCCTGGTGAACCATTGAGATACCGTTTTCCAGTGCTTCTTTAGCTGAATGGAAATCGATCTCTTTCCCCTGAAAAAGAATGCTGCCAGAATCTTTTTGATAGATCCCAAAAAGACATTTTAATAATGTTGATTTACCCGCACCGTTTTCACCCATTAATGCATGAATAGAGTGGGGACGGACTTTTAAATTAACATTATCGAGTGCCTTAACACCGGGAAAAGACTTGTTGACACCGGTCATTTCCAACAAGTATTCACCGGACGACTGAGTAGTTGTGCTGACCATAATTATACCTTGTTGGCCTCGCATATCGCGTTATAAAAGGGCGCAACGAATTGCGCCCAGTGAAGACATGACGACTAACTTATTTGCCGATGAACTCAGCCAGGTTGGACTGGTCTACGCCCACGTAAGGTACGCGAACGATTTTGTTGTCGATTTTCCAGTTGGTGCCATCAGCTGCACCTTTACCGTCGGCCAGGTTTTTCGCCAGATCGAAGGTCGCTTTCGCCTGGTTGTTGGCATCGTTCAGCACGGTACCGGCCATTGCGCCAGACTTAACCAGAGCCAGCGCTTCTGGCAGAGCATCCACACCGAACACAGGAATGGAAGATTTGTTGTGTGCTTTCAGCGCTTCTACTGCACCCATTGCCATCGCATCGTTGTTGGCGATAACCACTTCGATTTTGTTAGCGTTCGGGCCAGACAGCCATGCGTCCATCTTATCTTTCGCCTGAGCGGTATCCCACATTGCGGTATCTAACGCCAGTTGCTGGGTTTTCAGACCTTTGTCGTTCAGCTCTTTGATAACGTAAGTGGTACGTGCTTCAGCATCCGGGTGGCCTGGTTCGCCTTTCAGCAGAACGAACTGAACCTGACCATCTTTGTTCAGGTCCCAGTTCGGGTTAGCCGCCCAGTGTTTAGCAATCAGATCGCCCTGGATAATACCGGACTCTTTGGAGTCGGTACCCACATAGTACGCTTTGTCGTAGCTATCCAGCGCTTTACGAGAAGGTTCTTTGTTGAAGAAGACGATTGGCACGTTCTGGCCACGCGCTTTCTCAATAACTGTGCCTGCTGCAGCCGGGTCAACCAGGTTGATGGCCAGCGCTTTCACGCCTTTTGCCAGCAGAACGTCAATCTGGTCGTTCTGTTTGGACTGGTCGTTCTGGGAGTCATTCATCAGCAGCTGAACGTCTGGCGCTGCTTTAGCGTCTTTCTCGATAGCTTTACGCACAACAGACATGAAGTTGTCGTCGTATTTATAGATAGTCACGCCAATACGGGTATCCGCAGCGTGCGCTGCTGCACCAAAAAGCATACTTGCCATAACAGCAGACAGAGTCAACACCTTCTTATTCATGGTATCTCCGGTTTTTTTATGCAGGGTAGTTCTTGTGAATAACGGTCGGCGGGCAGATGTTAATAAAACGTTACTGACAGCCGAAGTTCACTTATAAAATTTCTATCTTCCGTGTTCGGTAACGCTCCAGAAATGCGTTTTATTGGTTGTTTGCGGCACGTTGGCTATGATGAAAGTGATTAATCACCGTTACATAGCGTTTCAGTCCCTAAAACGCTGACATCATAGTCAGCACCTTGTTAAGATACTGTGAATTTACTCACAGATTGAAAACGGTTACATCAAGCCAAGTAATCAGTTAGTGATCGGAACCACAATTTGCCGAATAGATACGGAATGGCGACGCACTAAAGTCGGCATGAAACAGTGCGTTGCCCCCGGATCCAGCAGCCCTGCAGCCCCCTGTAACGCCAGCTCAGTCGCCAGTTTTGCCATGGATGCAATCGGGTAACGCACCGTCGTCAGCTGTGGGTCGGTGTAACGGGCAATCGGGATATCATCAAAGCCAATCAACGACAAATGCTGTGGCACAGCAATACCGTTATCTTTCAGTGCAGTAAGTGCTCCCGCCGCCATGCTGTCGTTATAGGCAAAGACCGCTGAAAGTTGCAGATTGCGGCCCAGTAACTCCACCATCGCGGCCTCACCGCCCTGCATGTCCGGTGTTCCGGTTCCCACCCAGCTTTCCGGCGGCACAATGCCGTGCTCTTTCAGCGCGTTTTGCCACCCTTCGCGGCGCATCTCGTCATCTTCAATATGGTGGCTGGAAGCAAGGAAACCGATGCGCTGATGACCATTGTTGATGAGCATTCGCGTCGCCATCATTGCACCGCTGACGTTATCCAGCCCGACGCAGCGGTGGGCGTAGCCAGGCACAATTCGGTTGATCAGCACCATACCCGGGATCTGCTCCATAAACCCGGCAAGCTCTTCATCGCTCAGTGCTTTTGAGTGGACAATCAAGGCATTACAACGCTGGCGGATCAGCACTTCGATAGCATGACGTTCTTTTTCAGCCTCATGGTAACTGTTGCCGATCAGCACATATTTCTGGTGCTGCTGGGCGACAACATCCACCGCTTTGACCAACGCACCGAAAAATGCATCCGAGACATCCATCACTACTACGCCAATGGTGTCACTGACCTGAGTCGCAAGCGCCTGCGCATTGGCATTAGGCCGGTATCCCAGTTGGGTGACAGCTTTCATTACGGTTTCACGGGTTTCAGGGCTGACCAGTGCGCTGTTGTTCAGCACACGGGAGACGGTAGCAACAGAAACACCCGCCTGACGGGCGACGTCACGAATGGTGATCATATTCACCATCCTTCAAAGGATTGCAGCAACTCACAGACACCCCCTGTGTTTAGCAAGGAGGCTATTTTGGCAGCGAGAGAAAGGGGACTACGTGAAGAAGCTCACACGAATGAAAACGCTTACATCCGTTTTGTTAATGATTGTGATCCAGATCGTTATCTGGATGTATTAGTCAATGATACACCCGAAGCATGTGAGGTTAATTGCCGCCACCCCCACTCCAGTGGACCCTGGCGAAAATAGCGCAGCCAGATAACAGAAAATGCCACGTTAACAACCCAGACAGGAATAACAAACGCCAACAGCGTAAACCGGTCGAATTTCATAAACAGGCCAAATTGATAGAAAAGCGTGGTGCAAATCAGCGTCTGCAGAATGTAATTGCTTAATGCCATACGGCCAACGCAGGCGATGGCGCTCACCAGCCACAGGCGGCAGATCTGCGGCCAGAAGCCATAAATCAGCGCCGCGTAGCCAATGGTCTGGAATGGTGCGCTCAGTTCCCGGGGAGCCTGAAGCAGGAAAGCGCACCAGCGGTAGTTCCAGTGCAAATGCCACTGCAGCATAACCGCCGGAAGATTGATCAGTATGCCGAGCAGTAACAGCCCCGCCCCTACCAGACGGTAGTGGCGAAGACTGAATTCACCTTTCAGCCAGCCGGTACGCATCAGCGACGCCCCCATCAGCATCATTCCCGCCAGCTGCCAGCCGTATTGTGCGCCCAGCGCAAGAAGGTTGTCCCCGAGCATATCCGCCCGGTTGCTGATGGCTTCAGTACCGCCTTTAAGCTTCCAGTACTGCTCATACTGGAGGTTGGCGGCATCCGGTATCCATGAGCGGTTCGTCGCCTCACCGGAAATCATCCCCAGCAATACCAGTACACCAACGCCCATGACATAGAGCATCACACCGGTGTTAAACAGGCTTTTCACACTGTGTGCATCGCGGATAAGCCGCCAGCAGATCAGCCCCACCAGACCATAGGCCAGCAGAATATCGCCATCCCAGAAGAGTAAACCGTGAATGAATCCGAAGATCACCAGCAGCGTCAGACGTGACTGGATCCAGCGCGTACCGCGCCTGAGCAGAAGCTGCAGACCCGCGCCAAACAGCAGTGCAAATAACGTAAGGAATTTCACCTGCGCGAGGAGATCGAGGATCGCCCATGTCCAGGCATCGCTACGGGTAATCTCACCATACCAGGCTGGGTTGAGATAGGCGGCCTTTGGCAAGCCAAAGGCGCAGATGTTAAGCAGCAGGATACCGAGAATGGCGACGCCGCGAACAAAATCGAGCGTGACGTTTCGCTCCATGTACCCTGCCCTGTCTGATTAGTTGTGGTGACGCACGGCGCGCAGGAACTCCTGGCGGGTGTTCTGGCTGGATTTAAACAGACCGCCCAGCGATGTCGTGGTGGTTGCACTGGTGGCATCACGGACGCCGCGCGCTTTCACGCAGTAGTGAACCGCGTCGATGGATACCGCCACGTTATTGGTGCCCAGCAGCGTTTGCAGCGCGGTCAGGATCTGCTGCGTCAGACGCTCCTGCACCTGAGGGCGCTGCGCGAAGAACTGCACAATGCGGTTGATCTTGGACAGACCAATCACCATATCTTTTGGAATATAAGCCACCGTCGCTTTGCCATCGATGGTCACGAAGTGATGCTCACAGGTGCTGGTGAGTGTGATATCGCGTACCGTTACCATCTCATCAACCTTCATCTTATTTTCGATGACGGTGATTTTCGGGAAGTTGGCGTAATCAAGACCGGAGAAAATTTCGTCGACGTACATTTTGGCAATACGGTTCGGCGTCTCCATCAGACTGTCGTCGCTCAGATCGAGGTTCAGCAGTTGCATGATCTCGGTCATGTGCCCGGAAATCAGACGCTTACGTGTTTCATTATCCATTGCATGAACTGGCGGACGCAGTGGCGTTTCAAGGCCGCGCGCAACCAACGCTTCATGGACCAGGGCAGCTTCTTTACTGAGTGATGACATTCTTTTCTCCTGCAGGTGTGGCGTCTTTCGCCCTCGTAGTGGCAAAAGTGTGCGTTCATTGTGCGTGAGGCGACGCACATAATCCAGTATTCACGACGATAATTATTGCAATTGTTGTTGCCTTTCAGCCTGACGGTTCCACACTAACGCACCGCCGACGAACAATGCCAGACCAGCCAACCCTAACGCTGGCTCCAGCTGATGCGTGAGCCAGGTCGACAGCGCCGAGGTCATCGGGCCAATCAGTTGCCCAATCGCATAGCCAGTGGTCAGAAGGCCTGCCATATAACGGGTATGATTCGGTGCAAGTTCCCGACCATACAGTAAAGAGAGCTGTACGGCGCACAAAAAACCGCCCCCCACCAGCAGCCCACCAATCAGCAGGCCACCAATTCCAGGCAACAGCCAGGCTGCCAGCACACCGGTTCCCTGCAGCCACAGCACGATAGCCAGCCTGCGGTTGGACGTTGAAGTGTGGCGCAAAACGATACTGAGTGCGATACCCACAACGGATGCAACACCGAATATCGGCCAGACAAACTGGGCAAACAGGCTGCCGGGGAACCGCACGGCTGCCATTTGTGATAAAAAGGTCGCCGGCAGGATATAACCAAACCCGGCCAGGCTATAGCTCCAGACCAGACGTTTTAAATTCGTCGTCAGAACGAGAGGTTCCGGCGCGGTTCCAGGCCGATGAAGCTGACCCGCTCGAGGCAGATACCGCGCCACCAGTGCGACGAGCACCAGCGCCAGCACGCCATAAATCTGCCATGCTGCCCCGGCTGACAGCGACTTCGCCTGAATACAGACGGCAAGCAACCCGCTCAGGGCGATACCCGCTCCCGGTCCGGCAAACACCGCGGCGCTGAGACCCGGTTTCCCCAGTTGCCCCAGACGTTCGTTGGTCCACGCGGCAATCAACACCATTGACCAACCGCTCATGCAGCCAATAGCAAAGCGCAGCAGACCGTGAACGATCGCATTATCTGCTGCGGCAGAAAGCAGCGTGAGCGCAACGGCACCAAAAATCCCCAGCCAGAGGCGTGTTTCAACGAAGCGGTGGGCGCGCATCGCATCCCATGCGCCTACCAGATACCCCAGATAGTTCATCGCCGCCACCAGACCCGCACTGGTGAGCGTGAGTTGTCCGGCGGTCATCATCAGCGGTACCTGGGGCGTAAAGGCAAAGCGCCCTATTCCCATTGCCACCACCAGAACCACAAATCCGCTGAATGCAATACGCAGCGCCATGACCGCCCCAATTGTTAAAAATAAGTAAAATCATGATGCAGTATCTGACCGCCAGGCGGAAGTGAAAGTTACTCACAGGTCGATGAAAACTCTGTATTATGGATTTTATGAATAGCAATTCGCATTAAGGAGCCCTGCATGGAACTGCTCGAAGAGCATCGTTGTTTTGAAGGTCGACAGCAGCGCTGGCGGCACGACTCCGCCGTACTGAACTGTGCCATGACGTTCAGCATTTTCCTGCCACCGACAAATGGCGACGTGAAGCCTCCGGTGCTGTTCTGGCTGTCAGGTTTAACCTGCAATGATGAAAACTTCACCACCAAAGCGGGTGCGCAGCGTATTGCCGCCGAACTGGGTATCGCGCTGGTGATGCCGGACACCAGCCCGCGTGGGGATGATGTCGCGGACGATGCCGGATACGATTTGGGCAAAGGTGCAGGGTTTTATCTGAACGCCACGGAACAACCGTGGGCGAGTCATTACCGCATGTATGATTACATTCGTGACGAGCTACCCGCACTGATTCAGGCTGAATTTGAGGTCAGTGACCGAAGTGCCATTAGCGGGCATTCAATGGGTGGACACGGAGCGTTAATAATGGCGCTGAAAAACCCGGGGAAATACACCAGCGTGTCGGCCTTTGCGCCGATTGTGACCCCAACCCTGGTACCGTGGGGGCAGAAAGCATTTACCCATTATCTGGGTAATGATGCCCAAAAATGGCAGGAATGGGATAGCAGTGTGCTGATGCTGGCAAGCCAGGCGGAAGATGCGATCCCGACGCTTATCGATCAGGGTGATGCAGATCAGTTCCTCGCCGGGCAGTTACAACCCGCGGTACTGGCTGAAGCCGCGCGCCAGAAAGACTGGCCGCTAACGCTGCGTATTCAGCCGGGGCATGACCACAGCTATTACTTTATTGCGTCGTTTATTGAGGATCATCTCCGCTTCCATGCGGAGCATTTGTTCGGGTAAGTGCGGTCTGATGCCCTTACCCTGGCCCTCTCCCACTGGGAGAGGGAACAAACATTAAAAACGGTACGTCAGTAAATCAGAACTTATAATCCACACCTACAAAGTAACGGCGGCCATCTTCCGTGTAGCTGTAGTCGTCGCGGCTCAGATCTTTATCCAGCAGGTTTTGCACGCCCGCGCGCAGCTTCACGCTCTTCGTTGCCTGCCACGCGGCACCGGTATTCCAGACCACATAGCCACCCGGCGTTGCCGCGCCAGCAGTAAGCGCACGTTTCTCACCGGTATAGTTACCCTGAACGTAGAACGACCAGTCCTGGGTCGCCTTCCAGTCAACGGTACCGTTGGCGGTATGGAACGGCAGTTCGGACAGCGGTTTATTGCCACCGTTGCTGATATCACGTCCATCGTTGTAGGTGTAGTTCAGCGTCACTTTCCAGTCTTCAGCCACCGGGAACTTCAGCTCTGTCTCCACGCCACGAATACGCGCCTTGTTGACGTTGTAATAACGGAAAATAGGTTCACCGTCAGCGTTCAGGCCCACATAGTTCGGGTAGCTCTGTGCCTGGTTCACGTTAGCCGTACGGCTGATGCTGATACGGTCATCTACATCGTTCTGGAAAGTGGTAATACTGGCCTGCACGCCCTCTAACCAGCCCTCTTCCCCGCTGTAATACAGGCCAAGTTCGAAGCTTTCACTGGTTTCCGGTTTTAGATCCGGATTACCGACAATTTCACAGGCTCCACGGCACGAACCGGTGACCCAGTCCGGGCTAAGCTGCAGCAGCGACGGGGCTTTAAACGCGGTTGCCCAGCCCCCTTTTACCGTCACGGTATCGGTCGCGTTGTAGACCAGATAGGCGCGCGGACTCCAGTGATCGCCGTAAGTTTCGTGGTCATCCATACGGATACCGGTCGTCAGCGCCAGCGGCTCAAAGATACGCCATTCGTCTTCGAGGAAGAGCGCGTACTGGCTTGCAGAGGTATTGCTGCTGGAGCCACCCGTCAGGTTAACCGGATCTTTCAGCTTGTCATGACGCCACTCACCGCCGAAGGTCAGGAGCTGGTTGATTTCACCCAGTGGCAGCACATATTTCCCGTCAACCGAGTTGCTCTCGGAGGTAATCGGGTTACTGTTACCCGGGTTTTTGTTATCAACCTTCTCGCCGTAAACTTTCAGTTCGCTATTACCCACGCCCCAGCGTCCATTGTGGCTCAGAGAGTAATTCTGGCGCTCAAGACGGTTTTTATCGAGGGAATCAGAGTCACGATCCTGACGATCAAAACCATAGCCCGCGGTAAAATCATGCTCTTCCGTTGGTGTCCAGGCGAACTCGACGTTAGCATCACGGCTGGTGAAGCCCTCGATACGTGGCGTTTCACCTGTGGCAGTGGTAGAAGATTTTTGCTGATCGTCTTTTTCTCGCTTCGAGAGGCTACCGTAGGCTTTCAGCCCCAGTACGCCGTCCACCAGCGGGCCGCTGGTATAGAACTGGCCGTTGTATGTGTCACCACGATCGCGGTGTTCCTGAATGGTGGAATCAGCGCTCAGGGTTCCCGTCCACTTCTGTCCAATTTTTTTGGTGATAATGTTCACCACGCCACCCAGCGCATCAGAACCGTAGAGTGAAGACATCGGCCCACGTACCACTTCGATGCGCTCAATGGCATCGACCGGTACCCAGTTCAGGTCAAAATCATTGTGGCGGAACACCGCATTGCGGGAGTTGACGCGTTTACCGTCAACCAGGATCAGCGTGTAGCTGCTGTCCAGACCACGAATACTTACCCCTTTACGGTTATCCCCTTCGTTTGTGAGCTGTACGCCTGGCACGTCCTGTAACACATCTTTCAGGTTCTGGACGGGTTTGCGCTGCAAGTCTTCCTGGGTAATGACGCTGATGCTTGCCGGTGCGTCTTTCAGGTTTTGCTCAGTCGCGGATGCCGTGACAACCAGAGTGTCACCAGATTCCGCTGCAATGACGGGCAGTGCCAGGGACATTGCGGACGCACAAAGTCCTCCCCTGACGAAGGGATTAAGCCTAAACATTCCATATCTCCATGAGGTAAATACAACTAAATCAAATAATGATTGCTCACAGCGCCTTACTGTCCGCCCGCATCTTCGGCAGGTCGGAGGACAACGTATTTTTAGATAACGATAAAGCAAACGATAATTATTATCAATTAAATTGTTAAAAATTATATCTGCTCTTCATACTGCAGAGATAAAAAAGCCCGCTCAAATGAGCGGGCTAAAGAGAGGAAGTGCGGTTATTTTCTAAATCGTTCCGGGAATTCCATTTCACTGTAGCGAACGAATTGCGTTCCTTTCGTCAGTTTGTAGCCAAACCAGATGACCAGGAACAGCGGAATACCAATGTAAGTGGCCGTTACTGCACCCCAGTCAATGGTGTCCGCAAGGAAAGCTTCATAGTTCTGCCCCAGTGTAATAATCAGGCACAGAATGAAGGCGAAAATAGGTCCCAGCGGGAAGAAGCCTGAACGATACGGCAGGTTGTTAAGGTCATGACCCTGCATCACATAACCGCGACGGAAGCGGTAATGGCTGATAGCAATCCCCAGCCAGGCGATGAAGCCCGTCATGCCCGACGTGTTCAGCAGCCACAGATAAACTGTCTGGTTGCCGAACATCGAGGTCAGGAAGCACAGACCCGCAATCACAGTGGTAGCATACAGCGCGTTACGCGGTACGCCGCCACGGGACAATTTCGCGAAGATGCGCGGCGCTTTACCGTCGCACGCCAGGGTGTAGAGCATACGGGTTGAGGCGTACATACCGGAGTTACCCGCAGACAGCACCGCAGTCAGGATAACGGCGTTCATCACCGCCGCCGCAGAGAGCAGACCCGCGTGCTGGAAGACCAGCGTAAACGGACTCACGCTGATGTCTTTCACATCATTACGCAGCAGGCTCGGATCGGTATAAGGAATGATCAGGCTGATAATCAGAATAGCGAACACATAGAACAGCAGGATACGCCAGAACACCTGACGCACCGCGCGCGGAATGTTTTTCTCTGGATCTTCAGATTCACCTGCGGCGATGCCGATAAGCTCTGTCCCCTGGAAGGAGAAGCCGACAATCATCGCCACGCCAATCATCGCCGAAAGCCCACCCGCAAACGGGGCATCACCTATCGTCCAGTTGCTCCAGCCCGCAGGCTCTGCACCTTTGAAAATACCCACGATCATCGCCACACCAACGACGATAAAGATGATGACCGTCGCCACTTTGATCAGCGAGAACCAGTACTCTGCTTCACCAAAGCCACGCACGGAGATGTAGTTCAGCAAGAAGATCACCACCAGGAACAGCGCACTCCAGATCCAGCCTGGGGTATCCGGGAACCACCAGGTCATCACCAGCTGTGCGGCGACCAGGTCAACAGCGATAGTCACCGCCCAGTTGTACCAGTAGTTCCAGCCCAGTGCGAAACCGAAACCTTCTTCAACGTATTTTTGACCGTAGGTCGAAAACGACCCCGACACTGGCATGTATGCTGCCAGTTCGCCCAGACTGGTCATCAGGAAGTACACCATCAGGCCAATCAGGATATAAGAGAAAAGAGCCCCGCCCGGGCCAGCTGCTGAAATCGTTGCACCGGAGGCAACGAAAAGACCTGTACCGATTGAACCGCCGATGGCGATCATCGTCAGGTGGCGCGCTTTAAGTGCGCGACGTAACGTGGGCGCTTCTGTGGTTTTAATTTCTGAAACCATGTGAAAATGCTGTCCATCTAATAAATGAGGCGCGATTGTAGCAGACGATACGCGTTCATTCTGGCAGAAATACTCTGTTATAAGAGAGCTTCATGACTCGGCCAGGATTATAAGCAAAGTATGAATTCGGTCTTTCCCCTCTCCCCTTTTGTGCGAGTGCTCAGATCTCGCAATAACGTAAAAAACGCTGCAGCGAACTGGAAAGGTGTTTCTGACGATGATGGATGCACCACAGCGTGCGTACCAGCTTTGGCAGTGGAACCGCAATTTCAACCAGCGTACCGGCTTCAAGCTGTTCAGCAATCACCCGCCGGGAAAGACAGCTGATCCCCAGGCCATGACGCACCGCATGCTTGATTGCCTCAGAGTTACCCAGCTCCATACCCAGCTGGAAATGAGGCAGATGTGACAGCAACACATAATCGACAATTTCACGCGTGCCGGAACCTTGCTCACGCAGGATCCACTGCGCCTGTGAAAGGCGCTCAAGCGTCACCTCCCCCTGCAGTAAAGAAGAGGCCGGAGAAGCAAAGACCACCAGCTCATCTTCCAGCCAGGGTTCAGCAATGATATCCACGTTATGGCACGGCCCTTCGATGAGACCAATGTCCACGCGAAAATCGATCACCGCATTGATCACATCCTGGCTATTGCCGACGCTCATCTCCAGCGGCAAGGTCGGGAAGTCACGACGATAGCGGGCAATCACTTCCGGCAGAATGTAGTTACCGATTGTGCTACTGGCATAAACGCGGATTGCGCCGTTGTCTTCGCGAAACAGCTGTTCTATTTCAGTGGCCTGCTCCAGCAGCGCCAGCGCACGTGGATAAAGCAAGCGACCGTGTTCATTGACCACCAGACGCTTCCCTACCCTGTCGAAAAGCTGCACGCCCAGCTGCCCTTCGAGATCGGTCAGGGCGGCGCTGACCGCAGACTGAGAGAGAGCCAGCATCAGTGAGGCCTGGGTCGTCGACCCGCTTTTCAGCACTTCGGCAAAAACTTCCAGCTGACGCAATGTAATGTGCATGGTTGCTTACCACTTATAAAGATTGATTATAAATATATAATCAATTTTATTTTTAAACCAGAGCACCGTAACCTTTTAGCCAGAGAAAGGAGAAGGTTATGACAGAACTCACCCTACAGAATCACCGAACAGTGTGGCACTTCGTGCCGGGTCTGGCGCTTAGCGCCGTCGTCACGGGCGTGGCATTATGGGGCGGCAGCATTCCGGCCATCGCAGGCGCAGGGTTTAGCGCCTTAACGCTGGCCATTTTGCTCGGCATGGTCGTCGGCAACACCGTTTACCCACACATCTGGAAATCCTGCGATGGCGGTGTGATTTTCGCCAAGCAACATCTGCTGCGCCTGGGCATTATTCTTTACGGCTTCCGCCTTACCTTTTCGCAGATTGCGGATGTCGGCATCAGCGGAATAGCCATCGACGTGCTGACGCTGACCAGTACCTTCTTACTGGCGTGCTTTATCGGCCAGAAAGTGTTCGGGCTGGACAAACAAACCAGCTGGTTGATTGGTGCAGGTAGCAGTATCTGCGGGGCTGCGGCGGTGCTGGCAACTGAACCTGTCGTGAAGGCGGAATCCAGCAAAGTGACAGTGGCCGTCGCGACTGTGGTGATCTTCGGTACGCTGGCGATTTTCCTCTACCCGGCCATGTACCCGCTGGTTGCTCACTGGTTTAGCCCGGAAACCTACGGCATCTATATTGGTTCGACCATGCATGAAGTGGCGCAGGTGGTCGCGGCAGGTCACGCCATTAACCCCGAGGCGGAAAACGCGGCTGTTATTGCCAAAATGCTTCGCGTCATGATGCTGGCCCCGTTCCTGATTATCCTGGCCGCGCGGGTGAAACAGCTTGCTCCGGCAGGAAGTAACCAGAAAAGCAAAATCACGATCCCCTGGTTTGCGATCCTGTTTATCGTGGTCGCGGTCTTTAACTCTTTCCACCTGCTGCCGAAATCCGTAGTCGATATGCTGGTCACGCTGGATACCGTATTGCTGGCGATGGCGATGGCGGCGCTGGGGGTAACCACTCATGTCAGCGCGCTGAAAAAAGCCGGTGCGAAGCCGCTGCTGATGGCGCTGGTACTCTTCATCTGGTTGATTGTCGGCGGTGGCGCGATTAACCTCGCGGTTCACAGCCTGATGGCATAAACCACTACATCCTTCTCCTGTTAACCCGCTATCATAAGCATTTAGGGTTAACAGGAGTTCTTTTATGAAATATGTTGGAGCGCACGTCAGCGCTGCAGGTGGCCTTGCAAATGCCGCCATTCGCGCCGCCGAAATCGAGGCGACCGCTTTCGCCCTGTTCACCAAAAATCAGCGCCAGTGGCATGCGGCACCGCTCACCACAGAAGTGATTGATGATTTCAAAGCCGCCTGTGAGAAATACCATTTTGGACCAGGCCAGATCCTTCCCCACGACAGCTACCTGATTAACCTCGGTCATCCGGTTGAAGAAGCTCTGGAGAAATCCCGTGAAGCCTTTCTTGATGAAATCCAGCGCTGCGAACAGCTGGGGTTAACGCTGCTGAACTTCCATCCTGGCAGCCATCTGATGCAGATTGACGAAGATGCTTGTCTGGCTCGTATTGCGGAGTCCATCAACATCACCCTGGATAAAACCAAAGGCGTGACGGCGGTGATTGAAAATACCGCCGGTCAGGGCAGCAACCTCGGCTTTAAGTTCGAACATCTGGCGGCCATCATCGACGGCGTGGAAGATAAATCCCGCGTGGGTGTATGTATTGATACCTGCCACGCCTTTGCCGCCGGTTATGATCTGCGCACCCGCGACGAGACGAAAAAAACCTTCGCCGAGTTTGAACGCATTGTCGGTTTTAAATACCTGCGCGGTATGCACTTAAACGACGCAAAGAGTGATTTTGGCAGCCGTGTAGACCGTCACCACAGCCTGGGTGAGGGCAATATTGGCCATGATGCTTTCCGCTTTATCATGCAGGACGCCCGCTTTGACGGTATTCCAATGGTGCTGGAAACCATCAATCCGGATATCTGGGCAGAAGAAATCGCCTGGCTGAAAGCGCAGCAAATCACAGAACAAATGGCATAAAAAAAGCCGGGTTGCATAAGCACCCGGCTTTTTTGTCGGTCGGGTAAAGCGACACCGCTACCCGACATTCATTTCTTTTAAGCCGCTTTAGCAGCAACCGCTTCTGCTTCCGGGCGCTTCAGCACCGCGTAAGACAGACCTGCCACCAGCGTACCGGCAACAATCGCCATCAGGTAACCCAGTACCGGGGTAATTGCGCCAGGGATCAGCAGAACAAACAGACCACCGTGCGGAGCCATCAGTTTCGCGCCAATCGCCATCGAGATAGCACCAGTCACCGCACCACCCACGATACAGCAAGGCAGTACACGCATTGGATCACGTGCTGCGAACGGAATCGCCCCTTCGGTGATGAAGCACAGACCCAGCACCAGCGCCGCTTTACCCCCTTCCTGCTGCGCTTTGTCAAACTTACGACGCGCAACGATAGTGGCCAGCCCCAGTGCCAGCGGTGGCACCATACCTGCCGCCATGATGGCCGCCATCGGTGCATAGGTCTGAGTACTCAACAGGCCGACACCAAAAGCGTATGCCGCTTTGTTTACCGGGCCGCCCATATCGGTACACATCATGCCACCGAGGATTGCACCCAGCAGAACCGCGTTCGCCGTGCCCATCGTTTGCAGCCAGTGGGTCAGACCCGCCAGGATACCCGCAACCGGTTTACCAATCAGGTAAATCATCGCCAGACCGACCACCAGGCTGGAAATCAGCGGGATGATCAGGATCGGTTTCAGCGCTTCCATACTTTGCGGCAGTTTCAGCTTCGAGCTGATAAGCTTCGCGACGTAACCTGCCAGGAAGCCCGCAATAATCCCGCCGATAAAGCCGGAACCGGTGCTCACTGCCAGCATACCGCCGATCAGACCCGGCGTCAGGCCAGGACGGTCAGCGATGGAGAACGCAATAAAACCTGCCAGTACGGGCACCATCAGCGCGAACGCGGAGCCACCACCAATCTGCATTAACGCCGCCGCCAGAGTCCCTTGTTCTTTAAACGCCGTAATACCAAATGCGAAGGAAAGTGCGATACACAGACCACCTGCCACCACCATCGGCAGCATGTAGGAGACGCCGGTCAGCAGGTGGCGGTAAGCCCCCGCAGACTCTTTCTTACCTTCGGTCGCCGCCTGAGCGCTACCGGTTGCCTGGTAAGGCTTCGCTTCTGCCAGTGCTTTATCAAACTCCTGAGCCGTCTTTTTCAGCGCCAGGCCGGTAGAGGTGCGGTACATCGGCTTACCGGCGAATTTCGCCAGATCCACTTCGATGTCTGCCGCCACAATCACCAGATCGGCCTCAGCCACTTCTTCAGGGGTGATAGCATTACCCGCGCCCACGGAACCGCGCGTTTCAACTTTTACCCACCAGCCACGTTTTTTCGCTTCGGTTTCAATCGCTTCAGCCGCCATAAAGGTATGGGCTACGCCTGTTGGGCAAGCCGTTACCGCCACAACGCGTTTCGGACCGGAAGCCGCAGCCGGAGCCGCAGCAACAGGTACGCTATAGACAGACGCATGGCCTTTCGCTTCGCTCAGGAACAGTTCCGGATGCGCAACTGCGCGATTAATATCGCCCAGCCACACTTTTTTGCCGTTCAGCGCGCTATCAGCCGGGAGCTTATCGCCCAGAACAATCGCCAGTTCGGCTTCGCCCGGGTTATCGGTAATCTCCAGATGTGTTTTGTTCGCCGCCGCTCCCAGCAAAGTCTTCGCCATATAGGCACGAGCCTGTCCGAGACCGGAGTCAATGATCAGCAGCGTTTTCATTATTCCTCTCCTGCTGTTAGTTAAAAGGTTTTAAGTCAACGCGCGCCATCATCGCGGCCAACTGGGTACGATCGGTAATACCGACATTGCTCTGGCTCACGGCCAGGGCAGCAACGGCGGTGGCAAGGCGTAAAGTATGTTCACTGGATTCGCGCATCAGCAGGCCATAGATCAGGCCACCAACCATTGAATCCCCTGCGCCAACGGTGCTGACAACCTCTACCGATGGCGGTTTGGCGATCCATTCGCCAGAAGCGTTAACCCACAACGCACCTTCTGCACCAAGAGAAATCACCACATGAGCAATACCCTGCTCGCGCAGCGCATGTGCAGCATCAATCACGTCTTTTAATTCTGGCAGCTTACGGCCAGCCCAGATCTCCAGCTCGCGGCGATTAGGTTTAACCAGCCACGGAGCCGCTTTCAGACCGGCAACCAGCGCATCACGGCTACTGTCAAAAATAATACATGGGCACTGGCTACGCAGGCGCGTCATCCAGTCGGTGAACGCTTCCGGGCTAACACCGGACGGCAGACTGCCGCTCACGCACACCATGTCGAACTGACCCAGCCAGGTCAGGGAATCGTTAACAAAACGCTCCCAGTCAGACGGCGTCACTTCGAAGCCAGAGAAGTTCAGATCGGTCACTTCACCGTCTTTCTCCGTCAGTTTGACGTTGATACGGGTACGGCCCTGAACGACCTGAAAACGGTTAGCAATCCCCAGCTCGCTGAACAGCTGCTGGAAACCATCCTGGTTATCTTTGCCGAGGAATCCGCCTACGGTGACATCGATACCGAGATCCTTGAGCACTTTCGCGACGTTAATCCCTTTGCCTGCAGCATGCAGGCCAGTGGTACGCACGAGGTTTACTTCGCCGCGCTCAATTTCCGGGCAAAACCCCACCAGGTCATAAGCCGGGTTCAGCGTAATAGTCGCAACACGTCTGCTCATTATACGCCCTCCCCCAGACCCGCCGCGATGGCGTCGCCAATCGCTTTCAGCGCCTGTTCAGCATCTGCACCCTGCGCGGTAAAACGCAGGCGGTGTCCTTTCTTCACGCCCAGCGCGACCACTTTCATCAGACTACGCCCATTGGCCGGTTTGCCTGTGCCATCCAGATTAGCCACGGTGATCTCACTTTCGAATTGTTTAATAGTATTAACCAGCATCGTGCCAGGACGGGCATGCAGGCCGTGTTCGTTACGCACGACAAACTCAGCATTCAGCACGTCATCCGTCAGCGCGTCGTCGCTGGTCAGCAACGCCAGCAGCGTCGCCGCATCAGCGTTCAGCAATTTTTCAGCTTTGTTGCTCAGCAGCATGTCACTCAGACGTTTCAGCACGGAAACCGGCTGATCATCCGTCATGGCGACGGTCACGAGCATCGCTGCGCGATCGCCGTCTACGTCAAATGCGCTGGCCGCACGGCTGACCGCGATAGCACTGAACAGGTTGCCTTCAGCACTGTCGTTCAGCCAGATACCCTGTCCCAGGTTCAGCGGTTTATCGTTAACTACACTTGCCACAAATGCAGCGTCTGCCGCACCGGCTTCTTTCAGACGACCCGCGTTCAGCGCCTGCAGCGTCACCAGATCGGAGGCAACGACATCCAGTGTCAGCGTTTCATTATCCAGTTTCAGCGCTTCGCTCTGTTTTTCGCCCATCAGCAAGGCACGCAACTCTTCAGACGTGGTGGCCGATTTCAGCTGCTCAGCAACCGAATCATCGCTCAGTACGTGCGTCAGCTGGCGCAGCAAACCTAAGTGCTCGTCGCTGCTGGCAGCAATGCCGATGGCCACGTACGCCACCTGACCGTCGCCCCACAGCACGCCCTGCGGGAACTGATAAACCTGAACGCCGGTTTTCAGCACCTGATCGCGGGTGTCCGTCGTACCGTGCGGGATCGCGATGCCATTGCCGAGGAAGGTCGAGGTTTGCTGCTCGCGTGCCAGCATGCCGTTAACGTAGCCGTCAGCCACGTTGCCCGCCTGCACGAGGGCAGCAGCAACCTGGCGAATAGCCTCTTCTTTATTCCCGGCCTGTGCGCCCGGATGAATATCCTGTACAGATAACTGGAACATGGTTCTCCTCTCCTGCTGAAATTGAATCGTTTCAGCTCATATGAGAAAAAATGCGCTAACCTGTTCCATCAGTCAAAACAAGAAAGCGCTGAAACGTTTCAAAAAGTCTTGCTCTTTCTGCAAAGTGTTGCAAGGAAAGTTACATTTCTCATTTCAGAATTTAGAGATGCACCACATTTCTTTGTCATTCAGCTGATTTTTGCTGACGTCCAGCACCACCATTTCAGCTACCTTCAGCATCCATCAGCTGGAACGGGTAAGTTGAAATACTATTTTGATTTTTCGTGTCTAAATTAACCACGATCTCTGTTTATTTTCTGACTCGCGGCGTAAACTCCGCCTCTCTTTCTGAACTGCTGATAGTGAACATGCATAACACCCCCGCCGCCGCCCCACCGAAGCCTTTTGATCTGACGTCATCGGCGTTTTTGATTGTTGCCTTCCTCACCGGGATCGCCGGTGCGTTACAGACCCCCACGCTCAGTCTGTTTCTGACCAATGAAGTCCACGCCCGTCCGGCTATGGTGGGTTTCTTCTTTACCGGAAGCGCTATCATCGGCATCCTGGTCAGCCAGTTTCTGGCTGGCCGTTCCGACAGAAAAGGCGATCGTAAAAGTCTGATCGTCTTTTGCTGCCTGCTGGGCGTGTTCGCCTGTATCCTGTTTGCCTGGAACCGAAACTACTTCATTCTGCTGTTTGTGGGGGTGTTCCTGAGCAGCTTTGGCTCAACCGCGAACCCGCAGATGTTTGCCCTTGCCCGCGAACATGCCGACCACACCGGACGTGAAGCGGTGATGTTCAGCTCCATTCTGCGCGCTCAGGTGTCGCTGGCGTGGGTGATTGGCCCGCCGCTGGCCTACGCGCTGGCGATGGGGTTTGGCTTTACGGTAATGTACCTGAGCGCAGCTGTCGCGTTTGTGGTGTGTGGCACAATGGTGTGGTTCTTCCTGCCGTCGATGCGTAAAGAGCCGAAGGCGGCAACAGGTGCGCTGGAAGCTCCGCGTCGCCATCGCCGTGATGCGCTACTCCTCTTTATTATCTGCACGCTAATGTGGGGCACAAACAGCCTTTACATCATCAACATGCCGCTGTTTATTATTGATGAGCTGCATCTGCCGGAGAAGCTGGCGGGGATCATGATGGGCACCGCGGCAGGCCTGGAAATCCCGACCATGTTGATTGCGGGTTATTATGCGAAGCGCTTCGGGAAGCGTTTTTTGATGCGTATCGCCGCCGTTGCCGGGCTGCTTTTCTATGTCGGTATGCTGACGGTACACACGCCGGGGTTGCTGCTGGCTTTACAACTGCTGAACGCCATTTATATCGGCATACTGGCCGGGATTGGTATGCTCTACTTCCAGGATCTGATGCCGGGTCAGGCAGGTTCAGCTACCACCCTTTATACTAATACCACCCGCGTGGGCTGGATCATTGCAGGTTCAATGGCCGGGGTGGTTGCGGAGATCTGGAACTATCACACGGTGTTCTGGATTGCTCTGGTAATGTGTACCCTGACGATAGGCTGTCTGGCACGGATCAAAGACGTTTAAGGCGCGGTGAGCGTTTCCAGCTCAAGAAGATACGTCATTGCCTGTGCTCGCGTGCTGCCGCACATTTCACCCGTAGGCTGAAGCCCGGAACACACCTTCGGGCGCAGGGGCGAGCCAAAAATCATACACAGGTTGGTTTCAGAGAGCTGAACACAGCGGGTGTTGGCAGGCTTGCCTTCCGGCATTCCTGGAATGGGGCTGGAAATAGACGGTGCAGTACAGCACGCGCCACAATCTGGACGACAATCCATAAATGCTCTCTTCGGTGACAAATACCCGCGTAATCGGGCATCGCGCGCACAGTAACACCTTTTGCGTATTGATAGCAAAAGCCACGAATTCCACTTGCCTGAAAGGCCGCGCGCGAGTAATTTGGCGCGATATTTTTGACCTCCCGTAAACAGGATTACTGCAATGCCAAGAGCGAACGAAATTAAGAAAGGTATGGTACTGAATTACAACGGCAAACTGCTGATTGTGAAAGATATCGATATTCAGGCCCCTAGCGCCCGTGGTGCAGCAACGCTGTACAAAATGCGTTTCTCCGACGTTCGTACCGGCCTGAAGGTTGAAGAGCGCTTTAAGGGCGACGATATCGTGGATACCGTAACCCTGACCCGTCGCTATGTCGACTTCTCTTACATCGACGGCAACGAATACGTGTTCATGGATAAAGAAGATTACACCCCGTATATCTTCACTAAAGATCAGATTGAAGAAGAGCTGCTGTTCATTCCTGAAGGCGGTATGCCTGACATGCAGGTTCTGACCTGGGATGGCGTTCTGCTGGCGCTGGAACTGCCGCAGACTGTTGATCTGGAAATCGTTGAAACAGCACCTGGCATCAAAGGCGCATCTGCAAGTGCCCGCAACAAGCCAGCAACGCTGACCACCGGTCTGGTTGTACAGGTTCCTGAATACCTGTCCGCGGGTGAGAAAATCCGCATCCATATTGAAGAAAAACGCTATATGGGTCGTGCTGACTAAAACGAAAAACCCGGCTTTCGCCGGGTTTTTCTTTTACAGCAGTTCAGGATACTTCGTCATC
Organism: Enterobacter sp. LM3; assembly: GCF_046622475.1. Taxonomy (NCBI): domain Bacteria; kingdom Pseudomonadati; phylum Pseudomonadota; class Gammaproteobacteria; order Enterobacterales; family Enterobacteriaceae; genus Enterobacter; species Enterobacter sp. LM3. Next base: position 389,701 of record NZ_JBJURN010000002.1, read on the forward strand.
TTCAGCGCCAGTTCAACACCGCGCACTTCCGCCATCCCTTTCAGACGGCCAATCGCCGAATAGCCCGGGTTGGTTTTCTTACGCAGATCGTCCAGCATCTGGTGCCCGTGATCCGGACGGAACGGGATAGGACGTAAATCCCCCTCACGCTTGCGACGTGCCTCTTCCGCCAGAATAGCATCCACTACCGCGACCATATTCACGTCACCGTTCAGGTGCGCTGCTTCGTGGAAGGTTTTTGGGTTGTCTTCACGACAGGTTGCCCGCAAATGCGTAAAGTGGATGCGATCGCCAAAGGTTTCAATCATCCGCACCAGGTCGTTATCCGCACGCACACCGTAAGAACCGGTACACATAGTAAAGCCGTTATAGATGCTATCCACCGTCTCTTTCAGCCACTGCATATCTTCAATGGTGGACACGATACGCGGCAGGCCGAGGATTGGACGCGGAGGATCGTCCGGATGTACGGCCAGGCGAACGCCCGCCTCTTCTGCCACCGGCACGATGGCGCGCAGGAAGTGCGCCATGTTTTCGCGCAGTTGGTTTTTATCAATCTCACCGTATTCCGCCAGACGCGCGCGGAACTGATCCAGCGTGTAGCCCTCTTCGGCACCCGGCAGGCCGGCAATAATATTGCGGGTCAGCTTTTCGATATCGGCTTCACTGGCCGCGTTAAACCACGCAAGCGCCTGCTGTTGTTCTTCTGCGGTGTAATCGGCTTCAGCACCCGGGCGCTTCAGAATGTGCAGCTCAAATGCGGCAAAGGCAATTTGATCAAAACGCAGCGCTTTTGAACCGTCTGCCATCTGATATTCAAGGTCAGTACGCGTCCAGTCCAGGATTGGCATGAAGTTATAGCAAACCGTATCAATGCCACAGGCCGCCAGGTTACGAATGCTCTGCTGATAGTTTGCAATCCAGGTTTTATACTCGCCTGAATGGGTTTTGATGTCTTCGTGAACCGGAATACTTTCCACAACAGACCAGGTTAAACCTTTTTCCGCCAGCACTGCCTGACGCTTTTGAATTTCGTCTACCGGCCACACCTGACCGTTAGGAATATGATGCAGCGCCGTGACGACACCCGTTGCGCCAGCCTGACGCACGTCATCAAGAGAAACTGGATCGTTCGGCCCGTACCAACGCCAGGTTTGTTCCATTTGCCCACCTCTTAAGTTGTTATACCAATACTCACTATCACGATGACGACTACCATACATGTTTAACCAGAAGGGTCAATACACCGCCACACGTTGATTGATCAAACTCACAGAACGGGGATATTTACGGCTTACCAATTTAATTTGTTGTCATATAACTTTACACTGCCATTGTTAATTAATGGTTAATCAGGTGTGTATTTCATGAAGACTATTGCCTCCACCGTGCTTCCTGCCCACGTCCAGCAACCTCACTACGATCGCCAGCTTTTACGCTCACGTATCGTTCACTTTGGGTTTGGTGCATTTCACCGCGCGCATCAGGCGTTGTTAACAAACCGGGTGCTAAATGCAAAAGGAGGCGACTGGGGGATCTGTGAGATTAGCCTCTTCAGCGGGGATGTGCTGATGAGCCAGCTACGTGCGCAGGATCATCTGTTCACCGTGCTGGAGAAAGGAGCGGAGGGAAATCAGCCGATTATTGTCGGTGCCGTGCATGAATGTCTGAACGCAAAGCTGGACTCGCTGGCCGCCATTATTGAGAAATTTTGCGAACCACAGGTGGCCATCGTTTCGCTCACCATCACCGAAAAAGGCTATTGCATCGACCCCGCAACCGGAAAGCTGGATATGCAAAACGCCCGGATTCTTCACGATCTGGAAAATCCGGCTGAACCGCATTCCGCGCCGGGGATCCTGGTCGAAGCGCTCCATCGTCGCCGCGAGCGCGGCCTGGCACCGTTCACCGTTCTGTCCTGCGACAATATCCCTGACAACGGCCACGTGGTGAAAAACGCCGTACTCGGCATGGCCCAGAAACGCTCCTCAGAGCTGGCCGGGTGGATTGACACACACGTGAGCTTCCCGGGGACAATGGTCGACAGAATTGTTCCCGCCGCCACCGATGAAACGCTTGCGGAAATTACCCGGGAACTCGGCGTTGAAGATCCGTGCGCCATCAGCTGCGAGCCGTTTATTCAGTGGGTAGTCGAAGATAACTTTGTCGCCGGACGCCCGGAATGGGATGTGGCAGGCGTCCAGCTGGTGCAGGACGTTTTACCGTGGGAACAGATGAAACTGCGGATGCTCAACGGCAGTCACTCTTTCCTGGCGTATCTGGGTTATCTCGCCGGATATCCGCATATTAATGAATGTATGCAGGACGCCAGCTTCCGCGAAGCCGCACGCCAGCTCATGCTCAATGAACAAGCCCCCACACTACGTATCACAGGCGTCGACCTCACCGCGTATGCCGACAGCCTGCTCGACCGTTTTGCCAATCCGGCGCTCCGGCACCGTACGTGGCAAATTGCGATGGACGGTAGCCAGAAGCTACCTCAGCGCATGCTGGACGGAATTCGGGTGCATCTTGAGCGTAAAAGCGCGTGGCCGCTGCTGGCGCTGGGCGTTGCAGGGTGGATACGCTACGTCAGCGGCGTTGACGAACGTGGAAACCCGATTGATGTGCGCGATCCGCTCGGCGATAAAATCCGCGCGATTGTCGAGAACACCAGCGACACGGATCGCGTCAACGCCCTGCTGGGGCTGAATGAAGTCTTTGGTCAGGATCTCCCGCTGGACAACGTCTTTGTGGATGCTGTCAACCAGGCATACCAGCGTATTGCCCGGCATGGCGCACGCCAGGCCGTTATCGAAACGTTAAATATTTAACATTTATTGCGATTAACGCGAACGGAAATCACCTCCGTTCGCCCTTCCTCTTCTCATTACGCTCTTTTTTCGCCAGGATGATGGGTAATTGTTATAGCATCACAACGACCTTCTGGAGCGCATGTGACCAAAACCAACCTCATCACCGGTTTTCTCGGCAGCGGTAAAACCACCTCAATCCTGCATCTGCTGGCCCATAAAGATCCCGCGGAAAAATGGGCCGTCCTGGTCAATGAATTTGGCGAAGTCGGTATCGACGGTGCGTTACTGTCAGACAGCGGCGCATTGATTAAAGAGATCCCAGGCGGGTGTATGTGCTGTGTAAATGGCCTGCCGATGCAGGTTGGACTGAACACGCTGCTGCGTCAGGGCAAACCAGACCGTTTGTTGATTGAACCCACCGGGCTGGGTCACCCAAAGCAAATCCTCGATTTACTGACCGCACCGGTTTACGAGCCGTGGATCGATCTGCGTGCCACGCTGTGCCTTCTCGATCCACGTCAGCTTCTGGATGAGAAAACCGTGGCAAATGAAAACTTCCGCGATCAACTGGCCTCGGCAGATATTATCGTCGCCAATAAAGACGATCGCGCGACAGCAGAAAGCCAGGCAGCACTGGATGTCTGGTGGCAACATGCGGGTGGCAATCGTAAACGCGTTCAGACCACTCAGGGCAAGATTGACAACGCCCTGCTTGACCTTCCCCGGCTGAACCAGGCAGAACTCCCTGCAAGCCCGGAACATGTCCATAGCCATCCACTGAAGCAAGGTCTGGCGGCGTTGAGCCTGCCGGAACACCAGCGCTGGCGTCGTAATCTGAACAGTGGTCAGGGGTATCAGGCCTGCGGATGGATCTTTGATGCCGATACCGTTTTTGACACTATCGGTATCCTGGAATGGGCCAGACTTGCCCCGGTCGATCGCGTTAAAGGGGTCATGCGAACCCAGGACGGACTGGTGCGCATCAACCGTCAGGGCGCTGATTTCTTTATCGAAACGCAAAATGTTTCGCCACCAGATAGCCGGATAGAGTTAATTAGTGCGGTTAACGCCGACTGGAACGCCCTGCAGTCCAGCCTGTTGAAGCTTCGTTTAAGTTCAGATGGCTAACGTTGCCCCTGATTTAACTGTTCGCTGAATGCTATGACGACTCGATTTTCTCTGATTTTGCTGCTTAATGTCGCCGGTCTGGCGCTCTTTTTCTCCTGGTACCTCCCGGTGAATCATGGTTTCTGGTTTCCCCTGGATTCCGCTATTTTTCATTTCTTCAACCAGGCACTGGCAAAGAGCCCGGCGTTTCTGTGGCTGGTAGCCGTGACGAATAACCGCGCCTTTGACGGCTGTTCGCTTCTGGCAATGGGCTGCCTGATGCTCTCGTTCTGGTTAAAAGAAGACAAATCAGGCCGCCGCCATATTCTGATTATTGGTCTGGTGATGCTGCTGTTTGCCGTTGTGATTAACCAGCTGGCGACGGCGATTATTCCGGTTAAGCGCTCCAGCCCAACGCTCTTTTTTACTGATATTTATCGCGTCAGTGAATTGCTGCATATTCCGACGAAAGATGCTTCCCGGAACAGTTTCCCTGGCGATCACGGAATGATGCTGCTTATTTTTTCCACAATAATGCTGCGCTATTTCGGCAAAAAAGCCTTTGCAATATCCCTGATTATTTTTGTGGTTTTTGCCTTCCCACGCGTAATGATTGGCGCACACTGGTTCACCGATATTGCCGTCGGCTCGCTCTCTGTTGCGTTGATTGCCCTGCCGTGGTGCCTGATGACACCACTCAGCGACAGGATAATAGCGCTGTTCGGGCACCATCTTCCCGGCAAAATGCAACAAATTAAAAACAAATAACCAACCTGAATTAACGTCATCCATCAGGGATCATTGTCGATCCCTGATGAATTTTTCTCCACTCATTGCCTTTATCGTCATCATTTTGTCATATTATTCATGATACAAATGAATGCGTTGCATGATTTTTAACCTAAATCGATGGTATTTTGAGCAATCCCGTTTATTCACTTCCTGTATCACAATTTCTTATAAAAAAACGGACATTTTTGCTCGCAATGCCCCCAGCAATCGGTTAATCTCGAACTCGTTTTGCCCCATAGAGATAATTATTATCATGGTGAATAAATTTGTGCGCTGTACCACAAATCTGACCAGAAAGAATTGTCTCGATGTGCACAGATAATTAGTCTCGTCACGTTTGGCATTTTTATAACGATATTTATCGTTAAGGACTTCAAGGGAAAATAAACAAAATGGTCAAATCTCAACCGATTTTGAGATATATCTTACGGGGAATCCCGGCGATAGCAGTTGCGGTACTGTTATCTGCATGTAGTACATCGAACACCGCAAAGAATATGCATCCTGAGACGCGTGTTGTGGGAATGGAAGATTCCTCTTCACTGCAAGCTTCTCAGGATGAATTTGAGAATATGGTACGTAATCTGGACGTGAAGTCCCGCATTATGGACCAGTATGCTGACTGGAAAGGCGTGCGTTATCGTCTGGGCGGCAGCACGAAAACAGGTATCGATTGTTCCGGTTTTGTACAGCGTACTTTCCGTGAGCAATTTGGGTTAGATCTTCCGCGTTCAACTTATGAACAGCAGGAGATGGGCAAGTCGATTTCACGTACCAAACTGCGCACAGGTGATTTAGTCCTGTTCAACGCGGGTTCTACAGGTCGGCATGTTGGCATCTACATTGGTAACGACCAGTTCGTGCATGCCTCCACCAGCAGCGGTGTGACCATTTCCAGCATGAACGAACCTTACTGGAAGAAACGCTACAACGAAGCTCGTCGCGTACTGACTCGCAGTTAAGATCGCAATTGTATCGCTGGTTATTCCCTTGGCTGGCGATATGATAAAAAAAAGCACTGCTTCGGCGGTGTTTTTTTTTGCCCGTTACACTGAACACATTCAGCGGCAATTCAGGAACCACGACCTCTATGTTCACCCGCTACTTCTCCAGCAATCGCAAGATACTGATCCTCAGTATTATTACAGGTCTGTTCATTGCCCTGCTCCTGGGCTCATTGCAGTTTTTCTGGAGTTACCACAAGCGGGAAGTCAGGTTAAATACCTTGATGACGGATTTGAGCGTTTACATGGAGTCGTATTTCGATGATTTGAAAACATCGATCGATACCCTCCAGCCGCTCACGCTCAGCACGTGCCACGACGTCAGTGCCGAACTCACCTCACGCGCAGCCTTTAGTCTCAATGTCCGTGCCTTTTTACTGGTCAGAGACAAAAATGCATTCTGTTCTTCAGCAACGGGGGCGATGAACGTTCCGATGGAGGAGCTCATCCCCGAGCTTCACATCAACAAGCAGGTTGATATGGTGCTGCTGCAGGGTACGCCAATGCTGCCCAATAAACCGGCTATTGCCATCTGGTATCGCAACCCTCTGGTCAAAGACGGTGGTGTGTTTACCTCGATAAATCTTAATCTGACGCCATACCTGCTTTATACCGAGCGACAGGATGATTTTGCGGGCATTGCCATCATCATTGACGACCATGCGTTATCAACGATGTCCAGTGCGCTGGTCAATGTCCGCGATTTGCCTGTGATGTCCGCCCGTACCGCCACGCTGAAAGACGTTCCCCTTACGCTTAAACTGTATGCAAAAGCATGGACGAGCGAAGAGATGCTGTACGCGCTGTTCTTCGGGCTGGTATGTGGTATCGCGGCCGGGTCGCTCAATTTCTATATCCTCAGCACGCGCCTGAACCCGGGCAAAGAGATTTTAAGCGCCATTAAACGCGGCCAGTTCTATGTGGTCTATCAGCCTGTGGTGGACGCAAAAGAGCTCAAAATGCGCGGCGTCGAGGTATTGATGCGCTGGAAACACCCCACTATGGGTGAAATCCCACCTGACGCCTTTATCAATTTTGCCGAAGCACAGAAGTTGATTGTCCCACTGACGCTGCATCTTTTTGACCTCATCATCCGCGATGCCCCCATATTGCAGAGCGTGTTACCGCAGGGTGCAAAACTGGGTATTAACATTGCGCCGGGGCACCTGCATGCAGAAAGCTTCAAAGAAGATATGCGCACCTTTAATGCCCTGCTGCCGCCGGATCATTTCCAGACTGTGCTGGAAATCACCGAGCGCGATATGCTGAAACATCGGGAAGCCAACACGCTGTTCGAGTGGCTGCACAACGAAGGGTTTGAGATTGCGATCGATGATTTTGGTACTGGCCACAGTGCGCTGATTTACCTTGAACACTTCACAATGGATTACATCAAAATCGACCGGGGTTTTGTCAACACGATTGGTATGGAAACCGTCACATCACCGGTGCTTGATGCTGTGCTGATGCTGGCAAGACGCCTGAATATGTTGACCGTCGCGGAAGGCGTGGAAACACCTGAACAGGCGACCTGGCTGCGTGAACATGGCGTTAACTTCCTGCAGGGTTACTGGATTAGCCGCCCGATGCCGCTGGAACAGTTCAGAAAATGGCAGCCAGATTTACCGCCAGCCAGTGAATAATTTCACAATGACGGCAGCGTCACTTATTATTCAGCATAACTGAGCACGCCAGTAAAAAGAGGGAGCCGTCGCGAGATGCTTATGCGCTTCATGTTGCTGCTGTTGGCATTAACGAGCCTGTCCAGCCAGGCGCAAACCATCAAAGAAAACTATGCGTTTTCCGTGATTGGTGAGCCGAAGTACGAGATTAACTTTTCGCATTTCGATTACGTTAACCCGGCCGCCCCCAAAGGCGGGAATGTAACACTCTCTGCCACGGGGACGTTCGACAATTTTAACCGTTTCGCCCTGCGTGGCGTGGCCGCTGCACGGACAGAATCCCTTTACGACACGCTCTTTGTTACCTCTGACGATGAACCCGGTAGTTACTACCCGCTGGTGGCCGATAACGTTCGTTACGCGGATAATTTTGCCTGGGCTGAAGTCTCGATTAACCCCCGGGCGCGTTTCCATGACGGTACACCGGTTAGCGCCCGCGATGTGGCCTTCACCTTCCATAAATTTATGACAGAAGGTGTTCCTCAGTTCCGCCTGGTGTACAAAGGCGCAACGGTCAAGGCCATCGCCCCACTCACCGTACGTATCGAACTGAGCGAGCCGAATAAAGAGAACATGCTCAGCCTGTTCTCGCTGCCCGTCATGCCGGAATCGTTCTGGAAAGATCACAAGCTTAGTGACCCTCTCTCCACGCCGCCACTGGCGGGAGGCCCCTACCGTATTACCGACTGGCGTATGGGGCAATATGTGGTCTATTCCCGTGTCAAAAACTACTGGGCGGCAAACCTGCCGGTAAACCGGGGCCGCTGGAACTTCGACACCCTTCGCTACGATTACTATCTCGACGACAACGTGGCATTTGAGGCGTTTAAAGCCGGAGCCTTCGATCTACGCCAGGAGAGCAGTGCCAAAAACTGGGCAACACGTTATATCGGGAAAAACTTCGCAAAAGGTTACATCGTCAAAGACGAGCACAAAAATGAGTCCGCTCAGGATACGCGCTGGCTGGCGTTTAATATTCAGCGCCCGGTGTTTACCGACCGTCGGGTTCGGGAAGCTATTTCTCTGGCGTTTGACTTCGAATGGATGAACAAGGCGCTGTTTTACGGAGCCTACAGCCGTGCCAACAGTTATTTCCAGAATACCGAATATGCCGCACGGGATTACCCAAAGGCTGACGAGCTGGTCCTGCTGGCCCCGCTAAAAGCTGAACTGCCGCCAGAGGTGTTCACCACGGTGTTTCAGCCCCCGGTGTCGAACGGAGACGGTTACGACCGCGATAACCTGCTAAAGGCCAGCAAGCTACTGGATGACGCGGGCTGGCCGTTGAAAAACCAGAAACGCGTGAATGTACAAACGGGTAAACCTCTGAGTTTTGAGCTGCTGCTCTCGTCCGGCGGTAACGATCAGTGGGTGCTGCCGTTTAAGCATAATCTTGAGCGCCTGGGGATCACCATGAATATTCGCCAGGTAGATAATGCGCAAATCACCAACCGCATGCGCAGCCGCGATTACGACATGATGCAGCGCCTGTGGCCCGCGCAGCCGTGGCCAAGCTCTGACCTGCAAATTTCCTGGGCATCCCGTTATATCGACTCCTCCTACAATGCGCCTGGCGTCAAAAGCCCGGCGGTTGATGCACTGATTGCGAAAATCGTGGCAGCGCAGGGTGATAAAGACAAACTCCTGCCTCTGGGGCGCGCCCTCGACCGGGTCTTAACCTGGAATTACTACATGCTGCCCATGTGGTATATGGGCGAAGACCGTGTTGCCCACTGGAACAAGTTCTCTCAGCCCTCCATCCGCCCTATCTATTCGCTGGGCTTTGACACCTGGTGGTATGACGTCAACAAAGCCGCCACACTCCCCGCTGAGCGACGCTAAGGAATCATCATGGGTGCTTATCTGATCCGCCGCCTGCTACTGGTTATCCCGACCCTGTGGGCGATTATCACGATTAACTTTTTTATCGTGCAAATCGCTCCCGGTGGCCCGGTCGATCAGGCCATCGCGGCCATTGAATTTGGCAACGGCGGCGGTATGCCAGGCGGTGGTGGCGAAGGGATGGGAGCGAGCCACGCCAGAACCGGCGTCAGTAATATCAGCGAAAGTCATTATCGGGGCGGACGCGGGCTGGATCCGGAAGTGATCGCCGAGATCACCCATCGCTATGGCTTTGATAAACCAATTCACGAGCGTTATTTCAACATGCTCTGGAATTACATCCGTTTTGATTTTGGCGACAGTCTGTTCCGCAGTGCATCAGTCTTAACGTTGATCAAGCAAAGCCTGCCCGTATCCGTCACGCTGGGATTGTGGGGTACGCTGATTATCTACCTGGTCTCCATTCCACTGGGTATCCGTAAAGCGGTTTACAACGGCAGCCGCTTTGATATCTGGAGCAGTACGTTCATCATCATCGGTTATGCCATCCCGGCCTTCCTGTTTGCCGTCCTGCTGATTGTCTTTTTTGCCGGTGGCAGCTATTTCGATATCTTCCCACTGCGGGGATTAGTGTCGGCGGATTTCAGCACCCTGCCGTGGTACAAAAAAATCACCGACTATTTCTGGCATATCACGCTGCCGGTTCTTGCAACGGTCATTGGGGGATTCGCGGCCCTGACCATGTTGACCAAAAACGCCTTTCTCGATGAAATTCGCAAACAATACGTTGTCACCGCGCGCGCGAAGGGGGTCGGTGAAAAGCAGATTATGTGGAAGCACGTTTTCCGCAACGCCATGCTGCTGGTGATTGCCGGATTCCCGGCCACGTTCATCAGTATGTTTTTTACCGGCTCGCTGCTGATAGAGGTGATGTTCTCGCTGAACGGGTTGGGATTGTTGGGTTATGAGGCCACCGTGTCACGTGATTATCCGGTGATGTTTGGCACACTCTATATTTTCACCCTGATTGGCCTGCTGCTGAATATCATCAGTGATATCAGCTATACGCTGGTCGATCCCCGAATCGATTTTGAGGGCCGCTGATGCCGCGTTTAAGCCCCGTCAACCAGGCCCGCTGGGCCCGTTTTCGCCACAATCGTCGTGGCTACTGGTCGCTGTGGATCTTTGCCGTCCTGTTTGTCCTCAGCATGTGTTCTGAACTGATTGCCAACGATAAACCCCTGCTGGTGCATTTTAACGACCGCTGGTATGTCCCCGTGCTCGCCAACTACAGTGAAAGCGACTTTGGTGGCCCTTTTGCGACACCTGCGGAGTACCAGGATCCGTGGCTTCGCAAACAGATTGAGCAACACGGCTGGGCGCTCTGGGCACCGGTACGGTTTGGGGCAAACAGCATTAACTTTGCCACTGCCAGCCCCTTCCCTTCACCGCCCTCCACGCAAAACTGGCTGGGAACGGATGCCAACGGTGGCGATGTGCTGGCGCGCATTCTTTACGGTACGCGCATCTCCATCCTCTTTGGGCTGATGCTGACGCTTTTTTCCAGCGTGATGGGCGTCGTGGCGGGGGCCGTTCAGGGTTACTACGGCGGAAAAATTGACCTCTGGGGTCAGCGTGTCATTGAAGTGTGGTCAGGTATGCCGACGTTGTTTCTGATCATCCTGCTTTCAAGCGTGGTACAGCCGAATTTCTGGTGGCTGCTGGGGATCACCGTCCTGTTCGGCTGGATGGCGCTGGTGGGAGTCGTCCGTGCAGAATTTCTGCGTACGCGTAATTTTGACTATATTCGTGCCGCACAGGCACTTGGGGTTAGCGACCGCGGGATCATCTTCCGTCATATGCTCCCTAACGCCGTGGTCGCGACCCTGACCTTCCTGCCCTTTATTCTGTGCAGCTCCATCACCACCCTCACCTCGCTCGATTTCCTCGGCTTCGGGTTACCGCTTGGCTCTCCATCGCTCGGCGAGCTGTTGCTGCAGGGAAAAAACAACCTGCAGGCCCCCTGGCTTGGCATCACCGCCTTTCTCTCTGTGGCTGTGCTGCTTTCGCTGCTGATCTTTATTGGCGAAGCCGTGCGCGATGCTTTTGATCCCAACAAGGCGGAATAAGATGACGCAACCTCTTCTCAGTATCGATAACCTGTCGATTGCGTTTTCGAAGCAAGGTGAGACTCGTACGGTGGTCAGCGACCTGTCTCTACAGATCAAGCCGGGCGAAACCCTGGCGCTGGTGGGTGAATCGGGTTCCGGCAAAAGTGTCTCGGCGCTTTCCGTGCTGCGCTTGCTCCCTTCTCCCCCGGTGAGCTACCCACAGGGGGATATTCTGTTTCACGGCAGCTCGCTACTGCACGCCGATGAACAGATCCTGCGCGGGATCCGTGGTAATAAAATTGCCATGATTTTCCAGGAGCCGATGGTCTCACTCAACCCGCTGCATACGCTTGAAAAACAGCTTTACGAAGTGCTCTCCCTGCACCGTGGCATGCGTAAAGAAGCGGCGCGTGGCGAAATCCTCGATTGTCTTGAACGCACTGGCATTCGCAATGCGGCCAAACGGCTGAATGATTTCCCTCATCAGCTTTCCGGAGGTGAACGCCAGCGCGTGATGATTGCAATGGCTCTGCTCACACGTCCTGAACTGTTGATTGCCGATGAGCCAACAACAGCACTGGACGTCACGGTACAGGCGCAGATCCTGCAGCTGCTGCGGGAATTGCGTAACGAGCTCAACATGAGTTTGCTGTTTATCACCCACAACCTGAGCATCGTGAAAAAGCTGGCGGACAGCGTCGCCGTGATGCAAAACGGGCGCTGCGTAGAGCAAAATGCGGCAACCCGGCTACTGAATGCGCCTCAGCACCCGTATACGCGGCGTTTGCTCGATAGCGAACCCTCAGGTGACCCGGTTCCCCTGAACGCTGACAGTACGCCGTTGCTGCGCGTTGAGGGGCTGAGCGTCTCGTTCCCCATACGCAAAGGTATTTTGCGACGCGTTGTCGACCAGAACCCGGTGCTGAAAAACATCCGCTTTTCCCTGCGTCCGGGAGAATCGCTCGGGCTGGTTGGCGAGTCCGGCTCAGGTAAAAGCACCACTGGCCTGGCGCTGCTGCGCTTAATCGCCTCGCAGGGTGAAATCCTCTTTGACGGCATGCCGCTGCACAGCTGGAATCGCCGCCAGATGCTGCCTGTACGCCCGCGCATGCAGGTTGTTTTTCAGGATCCCAACTCTTCACTCAACCCACGGTTGAGCATTTTGCAGATTGTCGAAGAGGGTTTACGCGTCCACCAGCCTGGGTTGACGGCTCAGCAGCGTGAAGAAGAGGTAATGCGGGTAATGGTGGAAGTGGGATTAGATCCCGATACGCGACACCGCTACCCTGCCGAATTCTCCGGCGGACAGCGCCAGCGTATTGCTATTGCCCGGGCGCTGATCCTGAAGCCGGAGCTGATTATTCTGGATGAACCGACCTCGTCGCTGGACAGAACCGTGCAGGCGCAGATCCTGGCACTCCTGAAGGGATTACAGGAAAAGCACCGGCTGGCCTACATTTTTATCAGCCATGATTTACAGGTGGTGCGGGCGCTATGCCATCAGGTAATTGTGTTGCGACAGGGAGAAGTGGTCGAGCAGGGAGAATGCCAGCGCGTATTCGCTGCGCCGACGCAAAGCTACACGCGCCAGCTGTTATCGACTGACTAACACTCAGAACGGGTACTGGCCGGAGAAAGGCTCCGCAATTGCCACACCAAAATTTTTCAGACGGCAGGTGGCAGCAAACTCATCCTGACTTTTCACAAACAGGCACGGCTCACCTTCACACTCCAGCACGGAGCTGTCCACTTCAATATCAGTCAGTGCCTGGCTAAGGCGTTCCATAACCGGCCAGGCGTCTTCATCACTCGGGCTAAGCAGCTTGAGTGCAACCAGACAATTCTCACCACCTGCGCCGTTTTGCGGAATCGGTTCAACTTTCGAACCTGCAAAACCCGTCGACCAGCGATAGCTCTGGGGCAAGCGATGGACAATGGAGAGTTGTATTGTATTCACGTTCGTTCCCCGGAAGCAAAATTTACTTCACAATTTATTTACATTTATAGTAACACATGATTGCAAACCTGCACTAATTAGCGGTTTTTATAGGCGTTACAGGTTCGCGTCGGCGCTATATGTACCCGTTTCTGCGATCTAACTCAACCTTTTTAAATACAATGATGTGACTTTTTACACAAATAGATTTTACATAAAAGAAACAAACACAGGGTAAACGAACGAAGGTTTGGTTGACATGCATCAACAAAAAGGCCCTATTCGGGCCTGATGTGCGCCTTAATTAGCCGCTTTATGTGGCCTGCTGGCATAGAGGTAGAAGAGAACAGAGCTGGTTGCACAGAATGCAATCGCCCACAGCATCGGCCAGGCCGTGTTAAACGTCGCCATTGAGAGCAGCGCGCCCACAACAGCACCAATCCCGAAGCGGAATGTCCCTGCCAGCGAAGACGCCGTGCCTGCCATATGTGGAAACTCGTCGAGGATCACCGCCATTGCGTTGGAAGAGACCATCGAAACGCAGCCGACAAAGGCCGCAACGCCCACCACCAGCGCCCAGAAGCCCACGCCCAGGAACGCACTCAGCACCAGCCAGATAGCCATCACAAACTGGATCCACAGCCCGGCGCGGAACATGTTGATCGCACCGACCCGCCGGACAAAACGGCTGTTAATGGTGGTCATCACAAACAGGAACACGATATTCAGCGCGAAGTAATAACCAAAGTGCTGCGGTGAAACGTGGTTCAGCTCAATGTACACAAACGGCCCGGCGCTCAGGAAAGAGAACATCCCGGCAAAGCTGAAGCCGCTTGCCAGCATGTAGCTCAGCACGCGCTTATGGCGAAACAGTGACGCAAAGTTGCCAAGCGTGGTGCGGATATGGAATTTCTGCCGGCGCTCGACGGGCAGTGTTTCATCAATAAAGAAGAAAATCATCGCCGATGCCAGCAGCGCCGCAAGCGCCAGGATCCAGAAAATCGCATGCCAGCTGAACCACACCAGCACTGCACCACCGGCCATCGGGGCCACCAGCGGTGCAATGGTGGTCACCAGCATGACGAACGACATCATGCGGGAGAACTCTTCTTTCGGGTAAATATCGCGCATCAGGGCATTAATGACCACACTTGCCGCTGCCGCCGCCAGACCGTGGAAAAAGCGCATAACGATCAGATGATCGATGGTCTGAGCCAGTGCACAGGCCACCGCCGCGCCGGCAAAGATCAGTGTTCCACCCAGAATCACTGGCTTGCGCCCGAGGCTGTCCGCCATTGGGCCGTAAAGAAGCTGGCCAATGGCAAAACCGAGAATATAGGTACTGAGCGTCATCTGTGCGCTGCCCGCCGGTACGCCAAACTGTGCGGAAATCACCGGTAGCGCAGGCAGATACATGTCGATGGACAGCGGCATTAACATGGCCAGCAGACCAAGAATGAACACGATTTTGAAAGACGAATGTGGCCTGGTGGTCACAGAGTTCTCCTGAAATTAATGCGAAGGCAGCCCGACGCTGGCGATCTCTTCTTCCGTCAGCGGACGGTATTCACCAGGCTCCAGTTCCGGATCGAGTTCAATCTCACCAATACGTTCACGATGCAGGCCCACAACGTGGTTCCCTACTGCAGCAAACATACGTTTCACCTGATGGTAGCGCCCTTCGCTGATGGTCAAACGGACTTCAGTCGGGGTGATCACGTCCAGCACTGCCGGTTTAGTCAGATCTTTTTCATTATGCAGTTGAACGCCTTTGGCGAATTGTTCAGCCGTGCCATCGGCAACCGGAGATTCCAGCGTCACCAGGTAAGTTTTTTCACAGTGATGACGCGGAGAGGTGATACGGTGCGACCACTGGCCATCGTCGGTCATCAGCACCAGCCCGGTCGTGTCGATATCCAGACGACCCGCAGCATGCAGCTTATGCGCCACCGGCTCATCCAGGAAATAGAGGATCGTCGGGTGATCGGGATCGTCGGTCGAGCACACGTACCCTTCCGGCTTATTGAGCATGAAATAGCGTGGGCCATGCTGTTGGGTCAGCGGATTGCCGTCATACTCAACCTGGTGCTCAGGCTGAAGTTTGAAAGCGGTGTCTTTCACAATATCGCCATCCACGGTAACACGGCTGGCGCGGATTTCACGTCCGGCAATAGCGCGGCTTACGCCGAGTTGCTGAGCGATAAACTTATCAAGTCGCATGAAGTCTTTTTTGCCTTACTTAATGGTGCTGGAGTCGAACAACATGTCCGAAAAAGAAGCAGTCAGGAACGGTTCAGTATAATGGTCTGGTTGCGCCACTCAAGGGAAAAAGTTTCGTGGCATACTATGTGCGGAATAACCAAACCGAGACACCATGACTTTTACACTTCGCCCCTACCAGCAGGAAGCCGTTGACGCCACCCTTGCCTGGTTTCGCAAACATCAGGAACCGGCAGCCATTGTGCTCCCAACCGGTGCAGGCAAAAGCCTGGTGATCGCCGAACTGGCACGTCTGGCACGCGGGCGCGTGCTGGTGCTGGCACACGTCAAAGAGCTGGTGGCCCAGAACCATGCCAAATATTGCGCACTCGGGCTTGAAGCCGATATCTTTGCCGCCGGGCTCAAGCGCAAAGAGAGCCACGGTAAAGTGGTGTTTGGCAGCGTACAGTCAGTTGCCCGTAACCTTGACCTGTTTCGTAGCGAATTTTCACTGCTGATTGTCGACGAGTGCCACCGCATCAGCGATGACGACGACAGCCAGTATCAACAAATCCTTACGCACCTGAAAGAGGTCAATCCTCACTTACGTCTTCTCGGCCTGACGGCAACGCCGTTTCGTCTGGGTAAAGGCTGGATTTATCGCTTCCATTATCACGGCATGGTACGCGGGGATGATAAAGCCCTGTTCAGCGACTGCATCTATGAACTCCCGTTGCGCTACATGATCAAGCACGGCTATCTGACGCCGCCAGAGCGGCTGGATATGCCAGTGGTACAGTACGATTTCAGCCGCCTTCAGGCGCAAAACAACGGGTTGTTCAGCGAAGCAGACCTTAACCAGGAGCTGAAAAAACAAAAGCGCATTACCCCGCATATCATCAGCCAGATTGAAGAGTTCGCGCAGACACGCAAAGGGGTGATGATTTTTGCCGCCACCGTCGAGCACGCAAAAGAAATCACCGGGTTGCTGCCCGCTGACGATGCCGCATTGATCACCGGTGAAACACCCGGCCCGGAGCGCGACAGCCTGATTGACGCCTTTAAAGCGCAACAGTTTCGCTATCTGGTCAACGTCTCGGTATTAACCACCGGGTTTGATGCGCCGCACGTCGATCTGATTGCCATTTTACGCCCAACCGAATCCGTCAGTCTGTATCAGCAAATTGTCGGACGCGGCCTGCGCCTGGCACCGGGAAAAACCGACTGTCTGATCCTCGATTACGCCGGTAACCCGCATGACCTCTATTCCCCTGAAGTCGGCACGCCAAAAGGCAAAAGTGACAATGTGCCGGTACAGGTCTTCTGCCCTGCCTGCGGGTTTGCCAACACCTTCTGGGGTAAAACCACCGCTGACGGCACGCTGATTGAACATTTTGGCCGCCGCTGTCAGGGCTGGTTTGAAGATGACGAAGGGCATCGTGAACAGTGCGATTTCCGTTTCCGCTTTAAAAACTGCCCGCAATGTAATGCCGAAAACGATATTGCCGCCCGCCGCTGCCGCGAATGTGACACGATACTGGTCGATCCTGACGACATGCTCAAGGCGGCGCTGAAGCTTAAAGATGCGCTGGTACTCCGCTGTTCCGGTATGACGCTGCACACCGGGGCAGATGAAAAAGGTGAGTGGCTGAAAATCACCTATTACGATGAAGACGGTGCCGATGTCAGCGAACGGTTCAGGGTGCACACCCCGGCACAGCGAACGGCCTTTGAGCAGCTCTTTATCCGCCCGCACACCCGTACGCCGGGCGTACCGCTGCGCTGGATAACCGTGGCGGATATCGTGCATCAGCAAGTGTTGCTGCGCCATCCTGATTTTGTTGTCGCCAGGAAGAAAGGCCAGTTCTGGCAGGTACGTGAGAAAGTTTTCGACTATGAAGGACGCTTTCGCAGGGCGAATGAATTACGGGGTTAGCGGGACTTTTCATTGATGTGAAGTGCATTTGAGTATAAAATGCCGCCCGCTTCACATCCGTGAGGCAGAACACTCACCTGCTGCTGGGTCGCCTGTAGCAGGGTTTTAAATACAGAGAGAAATCAATGTTTACTATCGAAGCAGAAGTACGTAACGTGCAGGGTAAGGGTGCGAGCCGCCGCCTGCGTAACGCTAACAAGTTCCCGGCTATCGTTTACGGTGGCGAAGCTGCTCCAGTTGCTATCGAACTGGATCACGACAAACTGTGGAACCTGCAGAACAAAGCTGAATTCTACAGCGAAGTTCTGACCATCGTTGTTGGCGGTAAAGAAGAAAAAGTGAAAGTTCAGGCTGTTCAGCGTCACCCGTTCAAGCCAAAACTGTCTCACATCGACTTCGTTCGCGCGTAATCGCAAACACGTCGAGAAAAACCCCGCTTCTGCGGGGTTTTTTTATGGCTGTTATTTACCACCGGACGTCCGACGCTGCAGCTGGTCGCGCAGGTTCGGCGGCGTGCCTTTGATGGTCAGCGTGTCAGTTGCGGGATCCCAGAAAATGCGTTCCCCAAGCAGCATGGCATCAAAGTTAACCGTTAAGCCACCGCCGCTGCCGGCAAATTTGGTTAACTGGCGCAGCGTACTGCGATCCGCCGGGAAGCTCTCTTCCAGCTCATAACCTTTATCAGCCGTAAATTCCTGGAAGCTCACTTCACTCACGCCCGCCAGCTCTTTGGACAGCGACTCCAGCTCAATCTCTTCACCCGCCTGCAGCTGTTCGTTGCAGTAGCTGTATACCTGCTGACGCACGGTCTGACGCTCAGATTTATCAAGCTGCGCCTCCGCCGTGAAATCATCAACCGCCTGCAACAGTCCTTTGTTCTGCGCTTTAGCATTAAGGCCTTCGCTGGCTCCGAGGAAGTCCATAAAGAAATCAGCCACTTTACGGCCCACTCGTCCTTTCAGGAAGGTCAGATAGCGGGTTGACTCCGGGTTTGTTTCCCACTCGGTCAAATCAATACGCGCCACAATATCCGCATGGTTGATATCCAGATAGTGTGTTGAGCTGATATCCAGCTGTTCATTCACACGCATACTGCTCAAATTGTTCAGCACGGTTACCAGTAAATACTCAACCGCCAGGTAACGATAGTGACAAAACAGCACAATACCGCCGTCAGCAAACGGGTATTTCGCCAGTTCATCGCGCAGACGTCCTGTTGCTGCACGGCTAAACGCCAGGAAATCTTCTTCGCCCTGACGTTGCAGGCGCAGGCTGTCGGCCAGTTCACTCTCTTCGCTGAACAGACCATAGGCTTTATTCTTTGCGCTATAGACGCGGTGTAACTCCGCCATCATTTCCACAACGGTCGCCGTGGGTTCCAGTAACGAATCGCGCAGCACCACTTCAAGGGTTTGCTCATCACGCTTGATAAGCTGGTGCAAGGCAATCTGGTTGATTTCCAGACTCATGATAAACTCTCCTTTTAGACCGGGCGGTATTCAACCACCACCCAACACATGTGTGCAACCCGAATTATTTAGGCTATAAAAAAGGGGAAAAAAAGCTGTTGCTACGGTAATATGTTGCCCTTTCATCCACAAACTGATTTTGATTTATGCCACAACATTCCCGCTACAGTGATGAACACGTTGAACAACTGCTCAGTGAGCTGGTCAACGTACTGGAAAAACATAAAACGCCGACCGATCTTTCCCTGATGGTGTTGGGAAATATGGTCACCAACCTTATCAATACCAGCGTTGCTCCGGCTCAGCGTCAGGCGATCGCAAAATCTTTCGCCCAGGCTTTACAGTCATCCGTTAGCGACGACCAGGCCCATTAAGGGAAACGAACAACAGTTTATGGTGACGAATCGTCAGCGCTACCGTGAAAAAGTCTCCCAGATGGTGAGTTGGGGGCACTGGTTTGCCTTGTTTAACATTCTGATAGCGGCGGTCATAGGCTGTCGTTACCTGTTTGTGGCAGACTGGCCAACAACGCTTGTCGGGCGTATCTACTCCTGGATGAGCGTAGTCGGTCACTTTAGCTTTTTGGTTTTCGCCACCTACCTGCTGATTTTGTTCCCCCTGACGTTTGTCGTCATCTCGCAGCGTCTGATGCGGTTCTTATCCGTCATCCTTGCAACAGCGGGCATGACGCTGCTGCTTATCGACAGCGAAGTGTTCACCCGCTTCCACCTGCATCTCAACCCCATTGTCTGGGAACTGGTGATTAACCCCGATCAGAATGAAACAGCCCGTGACTGGCAGCTGATGTTTATCAGCGTCCCGGTCATTCTTCTGATTGAGATGCTGTTTGCCACCTGGAGCTGGCAAAAACTCCGCAGCCTGACCCGGCGACGCCATTACGCGAAGCCCGTGGCAGCGCTCTTTTTCGTGTCATTTATTAGTTCGCACGTCATGTACATCTGGGCGGATGCGAACTTCTATCGCCCCATTACCATGCAGCGTGCAAACCTGCCACTCTCTTACCCGATGACGGCCCGTCGTTTCCTTGAGAAGCACGGTCTGCTGGATGCGCAGGAGTATCAGCGTCGTCTGGTTGAACAAGGTAATCCGGAGGCGGTCACCGTTCAGTATCCACTGAACGATCTGCACTATCGCGATATGGGGGCTGGGCAGAACGTTCTGCTGATCACCGTCGATGGTCTTAATTATTCAAATTACGAGAAACAGATGCCTGCGCTGGCCGATTTTGCCAGCAAGAATATATCGTTCACACAGCATATGAGCTCCGGTAACTCAGCTGATGCCGGTATTTTTGGCCTGTTCTACGGGATCTCTGCCGGATACATGGACGGAGTGCTTTCTGCACGCACTCCTGCTGCGCTGATCACCGGACTGAATCAACAAGGCTACCAGTTAGGGCTGTTCTCATCAGATGGCTTTAATAGCGCGCTGTACCGCCAGGCATTGCTGTCTGATTTCTCTCTACCGGCCGCGCAAAATCAGTCGGATGAGCAGACAGCCAATCAGTGGGTAAGCTGGCTTCAGCGCTACGCGCAGGAAGATAACCGCTGGTTCTCCTGGATTGCGTTTAACGGCACTACGTTTGAAGACAGTAACCAGAAAGGCTTTGCCCGCCGCTACAGCCGCGCAGCAGGCGATGTTGATGTACAGATTGGCCGCGTGCTCGACGCGTTGCGCACATCAGGCAAGCTGGATAATACCGTGGTGATCGTTACCGCCGGTCATGGCATACCGCTGGGCGACGAGACGCAGAGTATGAGCTGGTCGCGTCCAAACCTTCATGTTCCACTGGTGATCCACTGGCCGGGCACGCCGGCGCAGCGCATCAACATGCTTACCGAACATAAAGATGTGATGACCACTCTGATGCAACGCCTGCTGCACGTCAGCACGCCAGCAAATGAGTATTCACAAGGACAAGATCTCTTCAGCGCCACGCGTCGCCATAACTGGGTGACGGCTGCAGGAAATAATGCTCTGGCGATCACCACTCCGGGGCTGACCCTGGTGCTGAACAGCAACGGGAATTACCAGACGTATAACCTGCAGGGTAAGAAGCTGAAAGATCAAAAACCGCAGTTGGGCCTGCTTTTGCAGGTTCTGACAGATGAGAAGCGGTTTATCGCTAACTGATTAATTATAAACCAGTTAGCATCTGTCACCCTTGCATTCAAAAAGGAATCGAGTAGTATTCTTTTTACGCGTCGGCACGTAGCGCAGCCTGGTAGCGCACCGTCATGGGGTGTCGGGGGTCGGAGGTTCAAATCCTCTCGTGCCGACCAAAAAACATATTAAAAACCAGCCTCTTATGGCTGGTTTTTTTATGATGATAATTTCCTAATGGTGAAACTATGGTGAAATGGTGGTGATACCTACCTAGATTACTGGGCAATTATCCTATTTAGCACGGTTGATGAAGAATGTTACCCGGCCTAGTACCTCTATCTCTTCCAGCACAATTCCCTCTATCGCTTCACCGTCATCAGTGATGAGTGTCTTACCCATAAGTTTGGCAAATTGCGTATGTCCGTCACTCAGGATCAGCAGTATATCGCCGGACTTTATTTTCATGGCAGGCTCTACGACTGCAAACCCAACATCAGTTTCAAGAACCCTGCTCTCTGAACCAATGTTGCAGAGAACCGTTGGGGATAACGGGCGCTCGGCGTAGTCTGCCGCAGGTGATGCAAATCCCATTAATGAACCCTCCCCATGTTACGCAAGATCCAGTAGCGGTTATTGCTTTCGTCTGTAGTCTTATCAGCAAAGTCAGGCTGGTAGCGTTCGATCCACTGGTTAGCATCATGCTGTGTGAAGTACCAGTTTCTAGCTCGCAAAGCGTTAATAAAATCGTCTGTATGCAGATACTTATACCCATTTGGGTTCATTTGTATAGCCGTAAAAAAAGCTGCACGAATATCTGTTTGACGAGGCATAATCGGCTTCCTAAAGCAACAATTGACTGTATACATATACAGTAGTATTTTTATGAGCGTAGATCAAGCAGAGACATTTTCATACCTAAGGAGTGGTTATGTTTGTAGAACTTGTTTATGACAAAAGAAATGTAGATGGGCTGACAGGAGCCAGAGAGATCATCCTGGCTGAGCTGACGAAGCGGGTACACCAGATTTTCCCTGATGCCGAAGTGAAGGTGAAGCCGATGCAGGCAAACGGTCTGAATAGTGATGCCAGCAAAAGCGATCGGGAAAAACTGAACCGCATGCTGGAGGAAATGTTTGAAGAGGCCGATATGTGGCTGGTTGCTGATTAGCAGCTATTGATCATAAAATCAGCTTAACATAGATTAAGCTGTTAATTATCAGAACATGGAGGGTAAATTATGAACTATGACATCATAAATGGTCAAAAAGTGCCTCAGACAATAATTACTGAAAATACAGTATTAGCTGTCGAACACCGAGGTACAGTTAAAGTTATCAGTGGGAAATTGACAATAACTGGCTCACTTCATGGCACGTTGTCAGTTTCAGCTAACGCAACAGTAAGAATTTTGGGGTCGCAACATGGTACCATTTCCATCTCATCTGGAGCGACTGTTATCATAGAAGGTAACGCGTATGGTACTGTATCCATCTCTCGTGAGGCAACACTAGTCATCGAAGAGTCCGGCTTGCTTATGGGTACCTTAAACAATAATGGGATTATGGTTCTTCGTGGGGTTTACGGTGGAGCACAAAGCGGTTCTCAAAAAATAATTCTGGAAGGTAATGGCTATGTAAAAGAACCGAGAGTTATCAATGGGGTGCATTACTACAATTAGCGTTAGACTGTTTTGTAAAAATCACGACCACTGTTAAAACAATAACTTATTTATATATCAGTGAGTTATGAGAATCATCATTCGGACATTATCGGACAATAAAGGCCAATATAATGCCCCAAAACGCGCCCCCAGCACGATTTCGCCCCCAAATTTGCCCCCAAAATTCACACTTTTGCGTAGCTCCTTCCCGTTTCGAAACGCCGTGCTTTACCGCCTCGCTGACTTCCATCATCATGCTCCTGTTTCAAAATCATAGACTTTCGGTGCGCACCTGTTTTTTCTCCCTGCCCTATACTTTCAGTCTGACATCTGGCTGGAGGTTTCTATGTGTGGACGTTTTGCACAAGCCCAACCCGTGAAGAATATCTGGCATATCTGTCCGATGAAGCCGATCGCGACATCGCCTATGACCCGGAGCCGATTGGACGTTACAACGTGGCACCAGGTACCAAAGTCCTGCTGTTGAGCGAACGCGACGAGCAGCTGCATCTTGATCCGGTTTTTTGGGGTTACGCTCCAGGATGGTGGGACAAACCGCCACTTATTAACGCGCGCATCGAGACGGCGGCCACAAGTCACATGTTTAAATCGTTATGGCAGCACGGACGGGCGATCTGTTTCGCAGATGGGTGGTTCGAGTGGAAGAAAGAAGGCGACAAAAAACAGCCGTACTTCATCCACCAGACAGATGGTCGACCCATATTCATGGCTGCTATCGGCAGTACAAGGTTCGAGTGCGGCGATGATACAGAGGGTTTTCTCATTGTAACGTCTGCAGCTGATAAGGGCCTGGCTGATATTCGCGATCGGTGCCCACTTGTTATGTCACCTGAAACTACCCGTGAATGGATGCGACAGTATGTTGGAGGGAAAGAAGCTCAAGAGATAGCAACCGACGGTTCTGCGACTGCGGAGAAGTTTATCAGGCACGCAGTTACACATGCTCTGGGGAATGTAAAAAATCAAGGGGGAAAATTAATAGAATCAATAGATATCCAATCCAATACTTTTTAGGACTTGTACTTTTTTCAATCTAGTGCCATATCAATCGTATTTTTAAGAAAGAAATATGTTTGCCGCCATCGGACCACTGAGCCCATTTATGCGATAAAATTCAACGCGAACACCTGGTCTTAACGATTGGTTTTCGCTGTTATTTAATGCAGAGATATGTAGGAAAACATCTTTTCGGCCATCTGATGGGATGATGAAACCTTTTCCACTCTTGGAGTCAAAACTTTTGACAATTCCTGTCATTTTACGAGACAAATAATTTCCTTGTAGTAATCGAACTTCGACTATACAGGAAATTATTTTTTTAGCTAATCATCATTAAGTGGCCACCCAGATGGCTAAAATAAAATTTGCTTATTGGCCCAGTCCATGCCTTAATGATTTAGTTAGTTTGATACAAATATCAAATGTAACATTTCACAAGCAGTCCTCATAACAAGGCGCTATCTTTGATATCCCCTCCTTTTGAGTTCATACGTATTCTGATATACGTTTCTTATCATAATTTTGTTACTTTGATAGTCATCAAATGGAGTGTTTTATGTCATCTAAGATCTTAGGTCTGGTCAAGTGGTATAACGAAGATAAGGGTTTTGGGTTCATCTCCCCGCTTGATGGAAGTAAAGATGTTTTTGTTCACTTTTCTGCCCTACAGGGAGAGAGTTTCAAAACACTTTTTGAAGGCCAAAAAGTCGAGTTTGCTATTATGGCAGGTAATAAAGGCCCGGCTGCAGCCAACGTAACACTCTGCGATAAGTAATATTATCATTGGCCCGCGATAACGATGACGTTTTTACTGAGTAGACGGGCTCTTGATAAGATAACTGTGTGTCATTCCAACAGGCCAGCATATTTTTTCTTTCGAACGAGTTTGCTGACCGATGTGATGAAGTGCAGGACTGCTGCACGAACAGTCTCAAAGCAGAAGCTAACTGCTTGTAAAATATTAAAGTGCGTAAGAGGTTAGGCGGCCTCCAAAAGCATCACTTTTTAAATTTTTTGTAAGAGAATGTCTTTAGAAGCGTTGAGTTGATTTAAACAAAGCGCTGCAGTAAGGGCAGACCAGTTGGGCCCCTTTTTGTATGCGATTGTAACTGTGCTCAGAATCTTTAGAGCAGTTTGGACAAGGGCATTTAACTAAATAATTTCGGCGGAATTGAGTGTTTTTACGTCCAGACATAGGCATCTCCTGTTCAAATGGACTGCCACATTACACGTTAAGGCAAGACATTGCTTGCTTTAATTTCGGAAGAGATAAAAAAATCTATAAGGCAAACTCTTTCTGATAGTCTTAGATTGAAAAATCACGAACAAATACATGGTGATATATGAAAACAGTGATCGTTTTTTTTAATGGAAAACCGAGCAAAGTTATCACAGTACTTAAGGGTGTTACATCAATACGTGAAGAATATCCAAATGGAGAAGAAATTAATCTTCAGATAATGTCTGCTGGCTTTCCATCATTAACAGGAGACCATGAAATTATCTATGTCGCATCAGATCGAGAACTTACTTCAGAGGAAGTATTTGATGCAGCAAAAAAATATTTGTAAGATTCTAACTTTTAAGCCCTTGCTGTAGAAAACCGATTTACAACAGCATTACTATAATAACTATGCATCATTATTATCGCCTGCTTAACGTAGGCTTTTTTTAGCAGCCCATATCAACCTTACTAATCAAATTCACCTATCTAACATGCATGAGTTTATTATTAACGCAACCACAAACCAACTCATTTACACTTATTTGTTCTGCGAAAAAGCTTCAACTTTAGCATTCAACTCTTTAATCGCCTGCAAACGATAGCCAAAAAACTCAACGGTGTAACTGCGTTACGACATTTATTCGCCTTCTCCAGCATGCGGTGTTTTCTCAGTAGGACGCATTTTTTGGTTGAACAAAGAATCGACCGGCATTTCCACGCGAACTGAAACAAAGCTATCGGCATTAACTGTGTAGTCAAGCCAGATACGAGGCTGCTTGTTTCTGTCCAGAGGGATTTCAAAGCCACCATCTGTGCCGCCCCATGCCGCATCAGCATTTAGCCCCGTGCAACCTTCAATCAGATACTCCCCCACTGAAGTACGGGTAACAACGCAACCTTCAGATTCGGCATTTGTCTCTGAGGTTCCGTCTCTGAAAATGTTAACGATTGGCGAGGCGGCTTTTATAAATCCGTTACTATCAATAGTCGTGTTGTTTGTATCCCGCGCGATGGCGAGATTGTACCAGGACTGAGAGTTTGGGTTATAGACCTTGTAACCGAACCCATGTTTGCCATTGTTATCCCCATAAAATCCAATTAACTGCATCCGTGCGCCTTCATCGGCAGATGTAATGTCTATCCATGCTCCGACCGCTCCACCCTCAACCTGACCAGTGATAAAACCTGTGCTGTTTTTCCAGTCAAGACTGGTCGGGTTTTCACCGGATACAAAACGCGCTGTCTTTGGTCTTATGGCTCCAATGTTCGTACAGGCTACCCACTCGTTTTTGCGAATCATAATTGCCTGCTCCCGTGCAGGGCCATAGACAGTACTCTGGTCTTCAAGAGTCAAGAATGCGCTCAAACCGACCTTTATTCATCGCCTTTATTAACTAGGGCTATCTCGGCTGCACGCATTTTTTTGTTGAACAACGAATCGGCTGGCATTTCCACACGAACACTGATGAACTGGTCAGTCGGGATATCAATTGGGTCACCGTCAGAAAATCCATCAATGAGGTTTTGCGCGAACTTTGGTGCGTCTGAATGGGTACGGTGGAACGTCTTAACAAGCACAGAACCGTCAGCATAAACTTCGTAATCAAGCCATAACAGCGGCTGCTTATTCCTGTCTGTGGGGATCTCAAAACCGCCATCGATGCCACCCCATGCTGCATCAGCATTCAGCCCCGTGCAACCTTCAATCAGATACTCCCCCACTGAAGTGCGGGTAACAACACAACCTTCAGATTCAGCATTTGTCTCTGCAGTTCCGTCCATGAAAATGTTAACTATTGGCGAGGCGGCTTTTATAAATCCGTTACTATCAATAGTCGTGTTGTTTGTATCCCGCGCGATGGCGAGATTGTACCAGGACTGAGAGTTTGGGTTATAGACCTTGTAACCGAACCCATGTTTGCCATTGTTATCCCCATAAAATCCAATTAACTGCATCCGTGCGCCTTCATCGGCAGATGTAATGTCTATCCATGCTCCGACCGCTCCCCCCTCAACCTGACCAGTGATAAAACCTGTGCTGTTTTTCCAGTCAAGGCTGGTCGGGTTTTCACCGGATACAAACCGCGCTGTCTTTGGTCTTATGGCTCCAATGTTCGTGCAGGCTCCCCAATAATCACCTGTTGTTGCTCCTGTTCCACCATACCGGGTTCCGAGTGGTACTGGCTTACCATTATTCGTAATAACGGCCCCCCACTCATTTTTGCGAATGATAATTGCCTGCTCCCGTGCGGGGCCATAGACAATACTCTGGTCGTCAAGGGTAACGAATGCGCCTAAACCGAGGTTTGTGCGAGCGTCTGATGCATTTGTCCCGCCGGTTCCACCATGTTCTACAGGCAGCGCACCATTGGCCCCTTTCTGAGCCAGTTTACCGATGGCGGGGATGGTTACGGCGATGCCGTTGATTGTTACAGTGATGCTCTGATTGGCTGAGGTTGTGGCGAACGTCTCCCACGCGCCAATGTTCTCGTCATACTCTTTGATAAGCTGCGACATCGCCTGGGCCAGCCCGTCGACAGAGATATTGTCGGACACCAGAATGCCGTACTTCTGGCCGCTGAGCGCTGGAGATGCGGCAGGCGTAACGGTCAAGGATGTCGCGCCGTCGACAGTTGTAATCTGGAACATCTGCACCGGGTTTGACGCAACGATAATCGTCTGACCAGCACGAACCTGGCTGCCTGGTGCAGTCCAGTTCGTGCCAGTACCAGTTGCGGTGTTTCCATTAATTGCGATGGTTCCAGTGTTATAAAGCATATTTTCTCCGGGTAATAAAAAACCCGCAGAGCGGGTTATAAGTGAAATTGAAAATCTGCGTCAGACGAAAGAGCCTGTTCCTCGCGTTATCGTCAAAGTGGGTGACGAAATGGTTTTACCCGCCGTTCCTGTTCCTACGACTGTAATAATTCCGGTTACTGTACTGGATGTTATGTTACTCACCGCATGCCTTACCGTTATCCAAAGACCACCTGTTCCGGCAGGTACATTGATTGTTCCAAAATCACGAATGCTGCCATTGATATTGAGGGTTATATTTACGGTAGTTGTACCAGATAAAGAAGAAACGAAAATAAGTGCCTCAAGGAGTGCTGACTTCCCTAATAATGATGAGGACGAATCGGTAAAAGTAATTGTTCTTGA
>NZ_JBJURN010000020.1:0-87707 GCF_046622475.1 Enterobacter sp. LM3
CGGAATTGGTAGACGCGCTAGCTTCAGGTGTTAGTGTCCTTAGGATGTGGGGGTTCGAGTCCCCCCCCTCGCACCAATTATCTTACATCCCTTCTGTTGTACCTCTTCTTTTTCCCTGTTATTTCAAACTCATCAGTATCACCAGAATTCCACTGACCAGCGCAACGCATGATGGCAGCAACACAAAGTGCCGTAACTGCTTATGCCAGATCATTGCCGACGTCACCAACAACCCCGAAACAATGATGGCTTTCCAGGTCTCAATGGAGAGATCGGCAAACATCAGACCGCCCAGAATCACCCCCGGTAGCAGTACACCCCAACCACTTCCCAGCGCCCTGTTCAACATGCTTTGCCCTTTCATACCGATAATGATAACCAATATCATATGGTAATAATTATCATATGTCAGCATGCATAATTAAAATCAATCGCCCTTTACCTTTCCTGTAATGACAGGAAATGCCTAAGGTGATAAATTGCTCACCTGTTAACTACCTATAAAGATTTTCTGATAATTATTTTTCGATTTACTTTGCATTCACTATTCAAAAACAACACCTATTCATCTGTTTTAATTAAATTTTAATAAAAACGTACTACTATGACATCACAATCCTGGCGGTCTTTGGTCAATAGCAAATATCAATTATCTTTACGTTTATTTTTATTCCTGAACGCTACCTCAGCCGTGTTCTCGGTAACAAACCCGCTCTATTCTGTCCCTCAGTTTCCGATGCCCCTGTTCGCTATTTTTGCAATCAGTAGTGGATTACTCCTCTGGCACTGGAAAAACAGAACCCGGAAAGTCAATATTTCTGTCGTTTCCTCGATCTTCGGTTCTTTATGGGCCTGGCAAATTGTCTCGAAATTTTTGTTAATTACGCACGATCAGCTGACATATTTGATCATGGCGTTATTAACAGTACTTTTTATCGGTTCACTGTCATTTGCCAGCAATATCAAAGCATTTATTCTGCATTCCTTACCCGCCTTTATTGCCTGCCTGTGGTTAAGCAATCATGAAAACTGGCTGAGAATGACCTACTCCTTCGCACTGCCTGTGGTGGCGATTGGTATTCACAATATTCTGCAAAGACGTAACGACCATTTCGCTCAGGAGCTGCTCTCCCGGTTACTGGAAGAACGAGAAACGCTTACCGATCTCAGTATGATGGATCCGCTTACCGGCCTGTATAACCGTCGTGGCCTGCAAAGCCGGCTGGAGAACCTGCCGACGGTAGAAAACGGCGAGCACTTTGTCCTGCTGCTGGATATCGACCACTTCAAGGCCTACAACGACCACTATGGCCATATGATGGGCGACCAGGCGCTGATCCGGGTCTCTGCGGCAATCCGTAATGCCGTGCGTTCACGTGATATTGTCGCGCGTTTTGGTGGTGAGGAGTTTATGGTACTGCTGACCAACATCTCGCTTGAACATGCCCGTCTGACGGCAGAGCGGATCCGCCAGAAAGTTTACGATTTAAAAATCCCGCATATGTTCAACGAAAGTGTCGCCACCAACGTCACCATCAGTATTGGCATTGCCATTTTTGAGGGTGACGACGTTGAAAGCGCGCTGGAAAAAGCGGATAAAGCCCTCTACGAAGCGAAGCATATGGGACGTAATAACATCCTGTTCAGCGAAGAGATGCAGACAACATAAGGACGGGGACCGGAAAGGTCGGCATGAATAATAACGGCTTCTCCGGTGAGAAGGGTAAACAAGCAAAACGGCAACCTCCGGTTGCCGTTTTGCTTTGACCTATGCAACCTGCTGGTTTTCCTCTTCAGCATTACGCTGCGCTTCTTCAGCTTCCTGTTCCAGCAACTGCTTCTCGTACACTTTAAAGAACGGGAAGTAGATTATTGCCGATACGCAGGCCAGCACCACCACCAGGATGGCTGCGCGGAAATCCCAGCCCAGTGCCCATGCGGCACCCACTGGGGCAGGAGCCGTCCACGGCACGACAGAGATCACGCGGCTAATCAGATCAAACTTCATCGCTGACCAGGCCAGCACGGCATTGACCATAGGGGCCAGCAGGAAAGGAATAAAGAACACCGGGTTCATCACAATCGGGGTGCCGAAAATGACAGGCTCATTGATGTTAAAGATGCTTGGCACCACGCTCAGACGACCAATTGAGCGCAAATGTGCAGAGCGGCTGCGCAGATAGCAGAACACCAGCCCCATCGTAGCTCCCGAACCCCCAATCACAATAAAGAACGTCCAGAACGCTTCCATAAAGATATGTGGCAGAGGCTGGCTGGCCGCCAGCGCGGTCTGGTTTGCCCCCAGGTTGGTCAGCCAGAACATCTGCAGCATTCCGGAGACAATAGCTGCACCGTGGATCCCTGCAAACCACAGCAGATGGCCAATCAACACCGCCAGCAGGATCGCAGGCAGGGAGTCTGCCGCAGAAACCAGCGGTTTAAAGACAGACATAATGGCCTGTGGGATCAACATGCCAAACTCAGACTGAATCAGCAGACTCAGCGGATAGAGCGTCAGCACCACCACCAGTACCGGGATCAGCAGATCAAAGGAGTTTTTGATCATCGGTGGTACCTGGTCAGGCAGACGAATACCAATGTTGTGCGCTTTCAGGAACCGCATCATCTCTACGCAGTAGATTGCCACCAGAATGGCGGTAAAGATCCCCGTCCCCCCCAGGCTGTCTACAGGCAGAGTGCCTTTGGTTTTTGGCGCTGCGACCAGCAGAAATGCCATGAGCGACAGCATTGCGCACATGAACGGATCTAACTGATACGACTTAACATAGTGTTTGCCCAGGTTATAGGCGATGGCCGCACAGATATAGATAGACATCACCCCCATCGTCATATCAAACGGCGTCAGGATCTGGCCTTCGAATTGCTTCGCCATATCCAGCCAGGCGCGCGCGAAGCCCCAGGTGGTATCTGGCGAAAACGGTGGGTAAGCAAACACTAACAAGAATGATCCTACAATCATGAACGGCATTGCGGAGATGAACCCATCCCGGATAGCCATAACATGACGCTGGGAGGAGATCCGCCCGGCTATCGGGCTAACGTAATTCTCAACAAAACGGAATATCAGGTTAAACGCAGCATGGTTGGCAGACATAGCAGATCTCCTGTCAGACGTTCGTTACAGGCGCATCCACGCCACACGTTAATCCATAAATCAGCTTCACAACCTTGCTGGCTTGTGTACCAGCGGTACTGCTCAGACAGAATGGTTTCATAATTTGCTCTTATTATTGGATACAGGGGACGTTACGTACTCAGTATTAATCTCTCACGCACGCTCCGCAACCGGTTACTGTAACCGGTTTCTGTGAATGTGAAGGCGATCCAGAAATCAGCCATACGGGATATTTGTTACTTAAGAGATATTTACAGAGCATAATTTCTTATGACAGATTACGCAGGATATTTGTCAGGAGGAAACAATGAGTTTGCAGTCTGTACAGCAGTTTTTTGCCGACAACGCTCCGGATATAGAGGTCATAGAACTTAGCCAGAGTACCGCCACCGTTGCACTGGCCGCGGCTGCCCATCGCGTTGAGCCGGGGCAAATTGCCAAGACGCTGTCATTAAAGGTCAAAAATGAGGTGATTCTGGTGGTCGCGAAAGGTGATGCACGTCTGGATAACAAAAAACTGAAAGACACCTTTGGTGCGAAAGCACGCATGCTCAGTAGTGATGAGGTGGTCACCATCACCGGCCATCCTGTTGGCGGCGTATGCCCGTTCGGGCTGGAAAACCAGCTGTCGGTGTACTGTGATATTTCCTTAAAACAATACGCTGAAGTGCTCCCCGCTGCCGGTGCAATCCACAGTGCTGTGCGCATTTCACCTGAGCGGATGGCTGAGCTGACATCCGCCAGGTGGGTCGATGTCTGCATTTGATCGTTGCGCCAGAGCGTATCTGGCGCATCCACACCAGGTTATGAGAATACTGGCGTGCTTAACACAGAGCCTCGAGTATCTCTGGCCGGAAGATGAGTCAAAATGTCCGCCGCGTCCAGTAGCCCTACATCTGAATTAACCCCCAGCTTCACCATCGCGTTAAACTTATGCGCCCGGATGGTTTTAATATTACGTTCAAGCTGTGTCGCGATTTCAGGGATGGAATACCCGAAGGACATATACCGCAAAATCGCGCGCTCCGTTGGGCTTAACATCCTGCTCTGGCTCACATACCAGTGGTTCAGTACATTGTCATTGATTCGATGTGTTTCACTTAGCAACGCAAGCAACTCCGCCTGCAGGTGGCTAAGCGACACCGCCTTACTAATAATGCCATGAAGGCGTGAAGGCGAAAGATGGCCAATCAACCGCGCTTCCATCTCATCAGATGCCAGTATAATCCGCTGGATGTCACTATGAGTAAACGCAAGATCCCGCAGACAGGCCAGACAGTTACGACGCTCCTCTCGCGCATCAGACAGTGAATAAATCACCGAGAAAAAGGAGATGTGAGGAAGTGCCGCCTTAAAACTGTCGAACTGAGTAAACAGGTGCAACTGATAATGGCTGAGCTCAGGCATCGCAAAGAGATGCTGCAGCCCAACCGCACTCATTGCGCAATTTTCGATGACAGCGATATGTCTTGCTGTAACGGTCTTTTCCATTCCTCATACTCTCCATAGGCTGACATTAAACTCAGCTCTCTCATTCCCTGTGTACTGCTGATCCAGGCGTACATATCGGCATTACTACGTAGTGACAACCGGCGCATCGCACTATTTTTCTGCGCACTAATCGTTTTGTTGCTCTTCTTGAGCAGTGTGGCAATTTGGTTAATTCCCCAACCTTTACCTAACAGGCGCAATACTTTGCGTTCGGAGTGTGTGAGCGCAATAAAGTGTTCGTCTTCATCTTCAGAGCCTGGTGATTCTGCCAGTAATAACGTCTGGCTTATCCGCTCCGCCCGATCGCTACCTGCACGAATAGCGTTAATCACGCCTTCAATCGGCTCCATATCAGAAAGTAACGTACTTTCCGGACGCATAAGCAGCTCAACAGCAATCGGATAAAGAGGACGGGAGACTAAAAAAATCCAGTGAATACCCCGGTATTGGTTCAATAAACCGTAATACTCTTCCAGTAAGCCCCGGGGGTTGCCGTAATACCCTGAAACATCAGCAATAATGACGTCAGCACGGCGTAACTGAAGCAAGGTTAACTCTTGCAGTGAGCGGCAGTAGGTCAGCTCAAACTCAGGAAAATGACGTGCCATGACGCTACCCAACCCGTTTTGCATGACGGGTATCCTGCTAATCACCACTCCGTGTTTACCATTCAATGGCAACATAGACCCTCCGTGTCCATTTTTCATTTATCGGGTAATCTTTAGGTTTAACGTACATTCGCCCCTGAATGCACAACTGATTAATACACGCAGAAGATGGCAGATGTTATTGAATTAAGAAACGTCTAAAACAGTTATAATATCTCATAAAGATCAACTAAATTTAATTCAAACAACCTTAAAATAACGAAAATATAAAATTAGAAAAACTTAATATAAATGTTTTATATTTTGAGATTAAAGAATTCACAATATTAATGAATTAAGGCACGCACCGTTGCGCAAACCGGGTGACAACTGTTTGCACAAACCTTGATCTGACCCAGAGCACAAGACACCTCTCTTTGTGCTAAAAGTAAGCATTCAGTGCCATCAGGCAAGCATTCTTTCTTCTCTTCAGGGCAATACATGCAGGCAGATCAGTCAATGCAGCGTGCGATAACGCGGCTATGTATTCAGTGCGGACTTTTTCTCCTCCAGCATGGAGCGGAAAGCGCGCTGGTCGAGGAACTTTCTACGCGGCTGGGGCTGGCGATGGGTATGGATAGCGTTGAAAGCGCTATCTCATCAAACGCCATTGTGCTGACCACCATTAAAGACGGTCAGTGCCTGACCTCCACCCGTAAAAACCACGATCGCGGTATTAATATGCACGTTGTGACGGAGGTGCAGCATATCGTTATTCTTGCGGAGCACAAACTGCTCGACCTCAAGGAGATTGAGAAACGGTTTAACCAAATCAGGCCATTACGCTATCCACGTTGGCTGGTTGTGCTGATGGTGGGACTGTCATGCGCCTGTTTTTGTAAGCTCAATAAAGGTGGCTGGGACGGCGCACTCATCACGTTCTTCGCCAGCAGCCTCGCCATGTATGTCCGTCAGTTACTGACGCACCGGCAATTGCACCCACAAATTAACTTCTGCATTACCGCGTTTGTCGCCACCACGGTTTCAGGCTTGCTCCTGCGCCTGCCACAGTTTGCCGATACTCCCACCATTGCTATGGCCGCCAGCGTACTCCTGCTGGTACCAGGCTTTCCGTTAATTAACGCGGTTGCCGACATGTTTAAAGGACATATCAATACCGGTCTGGCTCGCTGGGCTATCGCCAGTTTACTTACGCTGGCCACCTGCATCGGTGTGGTCATGGCAATGACACTGTGGGGGTTACGCGGATGGGCGTAATAGATTTTCTGCTCGCACTGGCGCAGGACATGCTCCTGGCCGCCATTCCTGCCGTCGGATTTGCGATGGTATTTAACGTACCGCAACGTGCACTGCCGTGGTGTGCTCTGCTGGGTGCTATTGGTCACGGCTCGCGGATGCTGATGATGACGGCGGGCTTTAACATCGAATGGTCGACATTTATCGCCTCAATGCTGATTGGCAGCATTGGCATTCAGTGGTCACGCTGGTATCTGGCACATCCAAAAGTGTTCACCGTCGCAGCCGTTATCCCTATGTTCCCGGGCATCTCCGCCTATACGGCCATGATTTCAGCAGTAAAAATCAGTCACTTTGGCTACAGCGAGCCACAAATGATCCTCCTGCTGAGCAACTTTCTTAAGGCATCCTCCATTGTTGGAGCGCTCTCCATCGGGCTGTCGATCCCCGGTTTGTGGCTGTACCGCAAACGTCCACGCGTTTGAGAGTCGAGTTGTTTCGCTGCCGTGGGGATAATCTCGCCATTCCGCCTGGTGCTGAATGGCGCTCACCAATAAAATCGCTTGCAATTATATCGCGCACTACCTATATTCAATCCATGAATGCAAAAACGAACGACACCACCACCGCGCTTCTGCTGGATAACCAGCTCTGTTTTGCCCTCTATTCGGCAAATCTGGCGCTTAACAAGCTGTACCGGCAACTGCTGGCACCGCTAAACCTGACCTACCCGCAATACCTGGTGATGCTGGTGCTGTGGGAGCAGGATGACATTACGGTGTCGGACATTGGTGAACGGTTGTTTCTTGACTCCGCCACCCTGACGCCTTTGTTAAAACGTCTGGAAAGTGCCGGGCTGATAAACCGCCATCGTTCGCGTAAAGACGAGCGTCAGGTCGCGGTCACCCTGAGTGATGCGGGGCGCGCACTTCAGCAACAAGCGCTGGAAGTCCCTCACGCGGTGGGCTGTGCAGCACAATGTGACACTGACAGTATGCTGGCACTCAAGCAACAGCTTGAACTTTTGCGACAACAGTTACAGCACGCGTAAGGCTATACTTTACGCGTATTTATTTACCCATATATATCGCACGCTATTTAATAGCACACATAAACGTAAGATGAGGAACCTGCCATGTCTTTAGAAAAAGTTGTCTACACTGCCAAAGCCAAAGCAACCGGAGGCCGTGATGGCCGCGCCACCTCTTCCGATGGCGTCCTGGACGTTAAACTGGGTGTGCCAAAAGAGATGGGCGGCATGGGCGGTGAAGTCACCAACCCTGAACAGCTGTTTGCTGCGGGTTACTCTGCCTGCTTCCTGGGCGCAATGAAGTTTGTGGCCGCACGTGACAAATTCACTCTGCCAAAAGATGCCTTTATTGAAGGCGAAGTGGGGATTGGCCCGCTGCCAACCGGTTTTGGTATTGAAGCAAAACTGAACATCCACGTCGAAGGTATGGATCCTGCTGAAGCCAAAAAACTGGTGGATGCTGCGCACATTGTTTGCCCATACTCCAACGCCACCCGCGGTAATATCGACGTAACGCTGAACATTATCGCGTAATCCAGACCGATTCCCTCTCCCTGTGGGAGAGGGTTAGGGTGAGGGCATCAACCCGCACTTTCCCCCTCCATTCCCTCCCCCGCTCTGTGCTACCATAAACCCATATCACGCCCGTAGTTATCAGCAGAGAAAGTGTTATGTCCTCCAGAATCCTGACCAACAGCGTCGCTGGCATTGATGCCTTTATGCGCGATCCCCGTGGCGTGTTGACCCATGCCGAAGGCGGTACGCTTGCCGTGTTTGCCGATAACGCTCCGGCGTTTTATGCAATTACACCGGAGCGTCTGGCGCAGCTTCTGGAAATTGAAGCGCGGTTGTCACGCCCGGCGAGCGATGTCACTCTGGATAACCAGTTCTTTGACGAACCGGGTCACGCCCCCATGGCCATCCCGATGGGGAAATTTGCCCTGTACGCGGGCTGGCAGCCGGACGCCGATTTTCAGCGTCAGGCGGCGCTATGGGGCATTGCACTGACTCAGCCCGCAACCCCCGAAGAGCTGGCCGCGTTCACCGCCTGGTGGCAGGCAGAAGGCAAAGTATTCACCCATATTCAGTGGCAGCAAAAGCTCGCACGCAGCCTTCAAATCAACCGCGCCAGCAACGGCGGGCAACCAAAGCGCGATATCAACGCGTTTTCAGAACCGGATAAACAGATCCCCAACGGATTCCGAGGTGCGAAATGAAAAACGTCGGCGACCTGATGAAACGTCTGCAAAAAATGATGCCCGCTAACGTAAAACCCGCCTTTACCACGGGTGAAGAACTGCTGGCATGGCAAAAGGAACAGGGTGAGATCCGTGCAGCCGCCCTCGCCCGCGAAAACCGGGCGATGAAAATGCAGCGCACCTTTAATCGCTCCGGTATCCGTCCGCTACACCAGAACTGCTCTTTTGATAACTATAAGCTTGAGAGCAACGGGCAGATGAACGCTCTCGCCGCCGCACGTCAGTACGTGGATGAATTCGACGGCAACATCGCCAGCTTCATCTT
Source organism: Enterobacter sp. LM3 (assembly GCF_046622475.1). NCBI lineage: Bacteria > Pseudomonadati > Pseudomonadota > Gammaproteobacteria > Enterobacterales > Enterobacteriaceae > Enterobacter > Enterobacter sp. LM3. The sequence continues at coordinate 9,026 of NZ_JBJURN010000020.1, forward strand.
TAGCGGCAAGCCAGGCACCGGGAAAAACCACCTTGCCGCCGCCATCTGCAACGAACTGCTGCTGCGCGGGAAATCCGTATTAATCATCACCGTGGCCGATATTATGTCCGCCATGAAAGACACCTTCAGCAACCGTGAAACCAGCGAAGAACAGCTGCTTAACGATCTGAGCAACGTCGATTTACTGGTCATCGACGAAATTGGCGTCCAGACCGAATCACGCTATGAAAAAGTGATCATTAACCAGATTGTCGATCGCCGCTCCTCTTCCAAACGCCCAACCGGCATGCTGACGAACCACAATATCGACGAGATGACCCGCTTACTGGGCGAACGCGTGATGGATCGCATGAAGCTCGGCAACAGTCTGTATGTCATCTTTGACTGGGAAAGTTATCGCAGCCGCGTCACCGGCAAAGAGTATTAGGATATTTCCAGGAAATGCAGGTGACCCGAAGGTATATACTGGAGCCACTTTCGGCCCGAAACGGACCTTTTTTGAGTAAGCCACTATGAAAAAAACTTTTCTTTTCAGCACACTGTTAGGCGCACTGCTGGTTACCGGCGCGGTGCAGGCTGCATCATGGCAGGATTCTCTGACCAGTGCCGCGAACGAACTCACCAAAGAGAGCAGCAGTTCTCAGGGCGGTCTGTCAGCGTCTTCCCTCACCAGCCTGTTAGGTGGCAGCACTCAGGGGCTGAGCGCGGGCACAATGAATAACGCCGCGGGTATTCTGGAGTATTGTGCGAAGCAAAAACTGGCCTCCGTGACCGACGCACAAAACGTGAAAAACCAGGTGCTGGGTAAACTGGGTCTGGATACCCAGGAACAGAAACAGGACACCAGCTATATGGATGGTATTCAGGGCCTGCTCAATGCGCAAAACGGGCAGCAGCTTAACCTGAGCACTATCGGCAACTCCTCGCTGGCGAAACAGGTGAAAACCAAAGCCTGCGATCTGGTACTGAAACAGGGCATTAATTTCATCTCCTGATCCACCCCATTTTCTGCCACAACACGCCGCGTTTATTACGATAGTCTTGCAACGCGGCGTCAACTGAGCGTTTTTACCACCTGCCACCGTCTCAGCGTCCATATGTCAGGATGCGACCGCCTTCAAAAAAGCGATTTTATAAACCAATTCCTAACAACTGCATGCTTTAGTGACACTAAAATTGCAGCTTAACAACATCGTAATTACATTGTACTACCAAAACATGAACAGTTAGCCAGCTAAGATCCTGGCGTGATGAGGATAGCTTGTTGTCAGAGTTAGTGTCCCTATTCCTTTTCCTGGCTTCCATCGGCGTTTACGCCTGGAAAGCGGGCCGTAACACCTGGTGGTTTGTCGTCACGCTGGGGGTACTCGGTATTTTCATTGTTTTAAACATTACCCTGTACGCCAGTAATTATTTTACCGGAGACGGTATTAACGATGCGGTGCTCTATACCCTGACCAACAGCCTGACCGGTGCGGGTGTCAGTAAGTACATACTTCCAGGTCTGGGAGTCGTCCTGGCGCTGGTTGCCATTTTTGGGACTCTCACCTGGGTACTGCGCCGCCGTCGGCATCGTCCTCATCATCATGGCTACAGCCTGCTGGCGCTTTTCCTTGCGCTGGCCTCCGTCGACGCCAGCCCGGCATTTCACCAGATAACCGAGCTGGTAAAATCCCAGTCGCGCGACGGCGATCCGGATTTCGTGGCGTATTACAAAGAGCCATCGAAAAAGATAGACCACCCGAAGCTCAACCTGGTCTATATCTACGGCGAGAGTCTGGAACGCACGTATTTTGATGACGATGCCTTCCCGAACCTCACGCCGGAGCTGGGCGCGCTGAAAAACGACGGTCTCGACTTTAGCCACACCATGCAATTACCCGGTACTGATTACACCATCGCCGGCATGGTCGCCTCACAGTGCGGTATCCCGCTTTTTGCGCCATTTGAAGGCAATGCTTCAGCCTCGATGTCGAGCTTCTTCCCGCAGAATATCTGTCTTGGCGATATCCTGAAGAACTCCGGCTACGAAAACTATTTTGTACAAGGTGCCAACCTGCGCTTTGCCGGAAAAGACGTGTTCCTGAAATCGCACGGTTTTGACTATCTGTATGGTTCAGAAGAGTTAAAAACCACGGTCGCCGATCCGAATTATCGTAACGACTGGGGCTTCTACGATGATACGGTGCTGGACGAAACCTGGAAGAAATTCGAGGAGCTGTCTCGCTCCGGCAAGCGCTTCTCGCTCTTTGCCCTGACCGTGGATACCCACCATCCTGACGGATTCGTTTCACGCACCTGTAAGCGTAAAAACTACGCCATTGACGGTAAGAGTAATAAATCCTTCAGCGCCGTGGCCTGCAGCCAGGAGCATATCGCGGCATTAGTCGAGAAAATCAAAGCCTCACCGTATTTTAAAAACACGGTAATTGTTGTCTCTTCTGACCACCTGGCGATGAAAAACAGCGCATGGGATGCCCTTAATAAACAGGATCGCACCAACCTGTTCTTCGTTCTGCGCGGCGATCACCCACAACAGGAGGTGATTGCCACCAAACGCAACTCAATGGATAACGGAGCCACCGTGCTGGATATCCTGGGGGGAGATAACTTTATCGGTCTTGGCCGCAGCACGCTGTCGGGACAATCGTTGTCAGAAGTGTTCCTCAACATGAAGGAAAAAATCCTCGCATGGAAACCGGATATCATCCGGCTATGGAATTTCCCGAAAGAGATGAAAGACTTCACCATCGATCAGGATAAAAGCATGATCGCGTTCTCCGGTAGCCATTTCCGCTTGCCGCTACTGCTGCGCGTGTCGGATAACCGGGTCGAGCCGCTGCCGGAAAGTGAATACTCCGCGCCGCTGCGTTTCCAACTGGCCGATTTCGCCCCGCGCGATAACTTTGTCTGGGTCGACAAATGCTACAAAATGGGCCAGCTCTGGTCGCAGCCGCTGGCGCTTTCTACCGACTGGTGTGTTTCTCAGGGGCAGCTCGGGGGGGAACAGACTGTCCAGCGCGTCGACAAAGCACAGTGGAAAAGTAAAACCGCGTTTAAGGATACGGTTATTGATACCGCGCGCTACCAGCGTAACGTCGACATGCTGAAAATCGTCGACAACGATATCCGCTACAAGGCCGACAGCTTCATCTTCAACGTGGCCGGAGCCCCGGAAGAGGTGAAGCAGTTCAGCGGCATCTCCCGCCCCGAATCCTGGGGACGCTGGTCCAACGCACAACTGGGCGATGAGGTGAAAATTGAGTACACCCATCCTCTGCCGGAAAAATTCGATCTGGTGATCACGGCGAAAGCCTTTGGGCCGAACGCAAACCAGCCCATTCCTGTACGCGTGGGCAATCAAGAACAAACGTTAACGCTCGGAAACAACGTCACCACCACCACGCTGCATTTCGATAACCCATCGCGCAGCAAGACCCTGGTGATTGTGCCGCCAGATCCGCAATCCACTAACGAAGGCAATATCCTCGGCCACTCACCGCGACAGCTTGGGATCGGAATGGTTGAAATTAAAATCGTGAGCAGCGCGGGCTGATGGATCTGTACACCATGAAAATGACCGTTCGACCTGCAACATTTCACGATGTCGCTGCCCTGCCCGCCATTGAGCGCGCCGCAGGCCAGCGCTTTCGTGAGATTCCTGCGCTGGCATGGCTTGCCGACAGCCCTGCCATTTCAGCAGAACGTCATCTGGCCTGTATCGAACAAGGGATGAGCTGGCTGGCGCTGGTCGGGGATAAGCCGGTTGGTTTCATCCTCGCGGAGATACATCCCACATCGCTGTTTATTGTGGAACTCTCGGTTCACCTGGACTGGCAGAGAAAAGGCGTCGGTCGGCAGCTTATCGCCTGTGCTGTTGAGCAGGCTCGCAAACTGGGGCTGACGTCGCTCACGCTGACCACCTTCCGTGACGTACCGTGGAATGCGCCGTTTTATTCGCGGCTGGGGTTTGAAATAGTCACAGAATTAACGCCAGAGCTGCGTCAGAAAAGAGAGGAAGAAGCCGCGCACGGATTAGCGTATGACTCTCGCTGTGCCATGCGCCGGCATCTTATTTAGGCGCTAAAAAACCGAACCATCGGCCGGGTCAGGCGCAACCGCCACCCGGCACAACAGACAGAATTAGAACGTTTCCCAGTTATCGCCCGCATCGGCCGTTGCCGCTTTACGCGCCATGACCGGGGCAACGGTTTTCGCTGAGGCAAGCTCGCGCGCTTTCATCTGCTCCTGCTGAATGCGGAATACCGCAACGGCCTGCGTCAGACGGCTCGCCTGCTCTTCCAGCGCGGCCGCAGCAGCGGCGGACTCTTCCACCAGCGAGGCGTTCTGCTGGGTCACGCGATCCATCTCAGCCACCGCCAGACCCACCTGGTCAATACCGCGGCTCTGCTCGTCAGAGGCAGAGGCGATTTCACCCATGATGTCAGTCACGCGGGTCACCGCATTGACGATTTCACCCATCGTTTCACCGGCGCTTTCTACCAGGGTAGAACCCACTTCCACGCGGCCAACGGAGTCTTCAATCAGGCTCTTAATTTCGCGTGCCGCCTGGGCGCTGCGCTGTGCCAGGTTGCGCACTTCACCCGCAACCACGGCAAAACCACGCCCCTGCTCACCCGCACGCGCCGCTTCTACCGCCGCGTTCAGTGCCAGAATGTTGGTCTGGAAAGCAATACCGTCGATCACGCTGATAATATCAGCAATCTTCTGCGAACTGCCGGCGATGTCACGCATGGTTTGCACCACGTTATCCACCACTTTACCGCCTTTCTGCGCGGTTTCAGACGCGCTCAGCGCCAGGTTGCTCGCCTGACGGGCGTTCTCGGCGTTCTGCTTAACCGTCGCGGTCAGCTGTTCCATGCTGGCAGCGGTCTCTTCCAGGGAAGCAGCCTGCTGTTCAGTACGGGAAGAGAGATCGTTGTTACCCATCGAGATTTCGCTCGCGCCGCTGTAGATGGCGTTCGCACCGTTACGCACGTCACCCACGGTACGCACCAGCTCACCCTGCATATGACGCAGCGTGTCGGCCAGAACCCCCATCTCGTTGGAACCTTCCACATCAATGCGTTTCACCAGGTCGCCGCTGGCGATATGGCGAATGCTGTCGATCAGACGGTTCAGCGGGGAGATCAGCGCCTGCTTAATACCCAGCCAGACGGCAATAATCACTACCAGCACGGCAACCAGCACGCTAATCAGCACCCAGATAGCCTGGCTGTAAGAGCTGTTACTGTCTTCCACCGCGGTCTGGTACAGCTTGTCGTTCTGCTGCAGGTAGCTCACATACTGCTTCTCAAAACCATCCTGATAGCTCTGGGTTGGTTGATCGAAGAACGCATTGATTTTGCCTGCACCCAACAGCTGGATCAGCTCCGCCAGCGCACCGTGGTAGATATCGTAGTTACGTTTGATTTCCATCGCTGCGGCGTCGCTCTGACGCGGGTCACGCGGCAGGGCTTCGTAGTCAGCCCAGTTTTTTTCCGCCTGTTTCAGAGACGCAGAAGCAATGTGCATCAGATCGGAAACGGTCGCGCCGCTGCCAATATTGCTCTGATCCATCATGTAGCGGATGCCCGCACGGTTCAGGGTGTTACGGGTTTGCAGCAACGCAACCCAGCTGCCGTTCAGCGTGGATTGTTGCTGGCGAATGGTTTGCAGGACGGTGAAGTTCTCTTTGTCATGCTTGAGGGCATTGAAGAAAAGACCACCGGAGGTAAGTTGTAACAGGCCAAAAATAGCGAGAACCAGCATTAAGCTGGTGACAATCTTGATACGATTTAACATGTTTTCTCTTTCCATCAGACAGATAACAGAATTTTCGGCCTGGGAAAGGAAAACTTTACGAAAAACGTACTACCAGGAAGGACATAATCCCTCCTGATATGTTGATAACGCCGACGATTATTTGATCAGAGAAGAGATATCCCTGAAAAGTGAATGGGTTATATTCACTCCCTCGCGGATCGTACGCTCACGAGAAAAATAGCGACGCTCACCCGGCAGACGAGCGCCTTGCTGCTGCATCCCGATAAAAAGCGTCTCGGCACGCGCCAGATGCCGCGCTGCGTCCGTACCCAGGAAGCGAGCCGGATCCAGCGCCAGAATAAGCTCACCACCATAGGGCAATCCGCCTGCACCATTATCCCACGCCAGCGACTCCGCGCTGGTCATGTCGCCAATCAGCGGCCCGGCAAGCAGTTCAACCATCGCCGCCAGCGCCGAACCTTTATATCCGCCGAACGTCAGCATCGCACCGTCGAGGATCGCCTGCGCATCCGTGGTGGCCTGGCCGTCGCGGTCGATCCCCCACCCTTCCGGTACCGCTTTTCCCGCCCGTTGATGGAGCTGGATCTCACCGCGGGCTGCCGCACTGGTGGCCATATCAAAGATAAACGGTGGTTTATCCCCGCGCGGCCAGCCAAACGCAATCGGGTTAGTGCCAAACAGTGGCTTCGTCCCGCCAGCGGGGGCGACCCACGCATGGCTGGGGGTGGTAGCCAGTGCCACCAGCCCCGCATCCGTCAACGGCTCGACATCGGCAAACAGCGCCGAAAAGTGTACGCAACGATTAATCGCCAGAGCAGCCATTCCGCTGTGCCGTGCCTTTTCCATCAACAGCGGGAGCGCCCGCTCGAACGCCAGCAGGGAAAATGCCCCACCGGCGTCCACCTTCACGATGGCGGGCGCGGTATCGGTGATAACCGGCTCAGCGTCTGGCGACACCTTCCCTTTGTGCAGGGTCGCAACAATCCCCAGCAACCGCCATAAACCATGCGAGGCACAACCATCACGCTCACCGTGGGTGACATTTTTTGCCACCACGGCGGCATGTGCCTCACTGAATCCATTCCCGCGCAGCACCCGGTGTGCCAGCGCATAAGCCTCTGTTAACGAGAGGTTGACCATCTCCATTACCGACACCTCTTACTCTTCTTCGTCCCCGGTAAAGTTAGCCTGCGGCAGGCAGGTTCGCTCGCCCCAGTAGTAAATTCCCAGCGACATCACCGCCACGATGACTGTATCCCACGGATGCGCAATCACTCCCGAACCACCAAAGCTGCCAAGCCAGGAGAAGAGCATAATCAGCGCGTAGAAGGCGATAAGCCAGAGGGACGATTTCACCTGCTGCGCCAGGCTGACGGTATGCACCGGCACTTTAGATTTGCACAACACGTAGACCACAAACATCACAATTTGCAGCCCCAGCAGCCACGACAGCGTGCCCCAGCCAGACCAGAACACAATCAACGCCGAAATCACAAATGACACCGGGCCGATCACCCCGAAAGCGCGCACGCGGAACGGGCGCGGCAGATCCGGCGCATTACGGCGCAACCCCGCCGCCGTGACTGGTGCAATGGCATAGCTCAGCACCAGCGCCGCCGACACCACGCTAATCAGCTGTTCCCATGACGGGAACGGCAGCGTCCAGAAGATAGACATCGCGAAAGTCAGCCACAGCGCCGGACGCGGAATGCCAGACTCTTTATCAATGTGGGTGAATGCCTTAAAGAACGTCCCCGCTTTCGCCCAGCCATAAATCACGCGCGGCGTGGCGTTCATATAGATATTGCCAGTGCCGCTTGGGGAGACAATCGCGTCACACACCACCATAAATGCCAGCCAGCCCATCCCGAGCGTAATGGCGATATCCCGGTACGGCAGCGAAAACTGCTTGCTGATCTCCGCCCAGCCGCTACCCAGCATCTCCGTCGGAATACTGCCGAGAAACGCCAGTTGCAGCAGCACGTAGATAATCGTCGACAGCACCACCGACAAAATCAGCGCCACCGGGATGGTACGCTGCGGGTTCTGCACTTCGCTCGCCACCGAGATGATTGGCGTCAGCCCCAGGTAGGCAAAGATTATCCCCCCCGCGCTGATCGCCGCTTCCACGCCCGACATGCCAAACGGCGCAATGCCCTGAACGTGCAGGTTCTCAGGCCTGAAGAAGGTAAACAGGGTGACGACGACCGCCAGTGGCACCAAAAACTTCAGAATACTGATGATGTTATTGGAGCGGGCGAACGTTTTCACACTGTAGTAGTTCAGTCCGAAGAAGAAACACAGCAACAAAAACTGCACCCCCCAGCCCAGTAGCGTCGGGTCACTCGACCCGGGCTGAGTCAGCATCGGGAACCAGGCTGCCGCATACTGGCGCGCGGCCACAATCTCGATAGAGATCAGGCTGGAGAACGCAATCAGCGTAATAAAGCCGAGCAGATAGCCCATCAGCTCACCGTGGGAGAACACCGGATAACGGATAATCCCCCCGGCGCGGGGCAGCGCGGCCCCCAGCTCACAATAGACAATCCCCAGCAGCAGAACCGCAATCCCGCCGATGACCCACGAGGCAATCCCCGCTGGCCCGGCAATGGATGCCACATGGCTTGCAGCAAACAGCCAACCGGAGCCAAAGATCGCCCCAAGACCGATAAACGTCAGGTCGGTGAGCGTGAGCTGCTTTTTAAATTTCCCCGACTCAACAACGCGGGACTGTGTTTGATGCGTAGAGTGGATCGTCATGGTCAAGCCCTTCAGTCAACAGAGGGGGAAATGGCTTCCCGGGTCCACTGCCCGTTAATCTGGCGCAGCAGGTTCAGGGGGTTGGCATCCTGGACAGCAGGCGGCAACAGTGCGGCAGGCACGTTTTGCAGGCACACCGGGCGCAGAAAACGCTCAATGGCTTTTGTCCCTACGGAAGTACCGCGTGAGTCAGTGGTGGCAGGCCACGGACCGCCGTGTACCATCGCATCGCACACTTCCACCCCGGTCGGATAACCGTTAAACAGCACGCGCCCTGCTTTTTCGCTCAGGGCAGGCAGCAGGCGCTGCGCCAGCGGCCCGTCGTCAGATTCCGCGTGAACCGTCGCAGTCAACTGGCCCGGGATGGCGCGCAGAATAGACAACAGTTCAACCTCGTCAGCCACCTCCACCAGCACCGCCATCGGGCCGAACACCTCATGCTGTAACAGTGGATCCTCTGCCAGCAGCAGCGAAGCCGGAGCCTGATACAGCCGGGCCTGTGCGCAGCCTGTGGCCAATCCGTCAGCTCCCGCCAGCCGCTGAATAGCGGGATGCGCCTCAAACGCGCTGACGCCTTCCTGATAGTGCGCCAGCGTCGGGGCATTCAGCATGGTCTGTGCCGGAGCCTGATTCACCGCCGCCTTCAGCGCCTGAGTGAAGCGGGTAAAACCCTCCCCCCGCAGGGCGAGGATCAGCCCCGGCTTCGTACAAAACTGCCCACAGCCCAGGGTGAAGGAGGCCACCAGCTCATTTGCCAGCGTCTCTGCCCGGGTAGCTAACGCCTGAGGCAGAATCATCAGCGGGTTAATGGCTGACATTTCCGCAAAAACCGGTATTGGCTGCGGACGCTGCTGCGCCAGCTGCCACAGCGCCTTGCCGCCGCGCAGTGAGCCGGTAAAACCGACCGCCTGAATAGCCGGATGGCGAACCAGCTCAGCCCCAATGTCGGTGCCGAAAATCATGTTAAAAACGCCCGCAGGCAGCGACGATTTATCAACTGCGCGCACAATGGCCTGGGCGGTCAACTCCGCCGTTGCCATATGTCCGGGATGCGCTTTCACCACCACCGGACAGCCTGCCGCCAGTGCGGAAGCGGTATCGCCTCCTGCCGTGGAGAAGGCCAGCGGGAAATTGCTGGCACCGAACACCGCCACCGGGCCCAGCGCGGTCAGATACTGGCGCAGATCCGGGCGCGGCAGCGGCTGGCGTGCAGGCAGCGCGGTATCAATACGCACGCCAAAGGTGTCACCCCGGCGCAGCACACCCGCAAACATCCGCAGCTGATTGCTGGTACGGGCGCGCTCTCCCTGCAGCCGTGGCAGCGGTAGCGCCGTCTCCTGGTGAGCTATCGCGAAAAAGTCCTCGCCGAGTAAATCCAGCTCGTCGGCGAGGGTATCGAGAAAGCGGGCGCGCACCTCGGGTGAGGTCTGCGAAAAGACAGGGAACGCCTGCTCAGCCGCCAGTGCCGCAGCGGCGACCTCCTCGCGGGAGGCCGGGAAGAAACGGTATCCGGTCGGCTCATTGTCAGCGGCACGCAGGCCCGGCAGCGTCGCCTCACCGCTTGCCACGCGGCGTCCGGCGATAAACTGCTGGCCTGATATGCAGAGAGATAAAGTCATCGTCGTTCCTTTTCTCAGAGGCCTACGTCCGGCAGCTGCGGTCGGGTCGCCAGCGCCTTCTCAACAACCGCCACCACGTGCGCACGGGTCTCCCCTTCCAGCGCTAAACGCGGTGGACGGGTAATGGCGCTGCCGCGTCCCAGCAACTCTTCGCAAAGCTTAATGCACTGCACCAGATCCGGACGCGCGTCCAGATGCAGCAACGGCATAAACCAGCGGTAAAGTGCCATCGCCTCTTCGTACCGCTGCTGCTTCGCCAGGCGGAACAACGTCTCCCCTTCACGTGGGAAAGCGTTCGACATCCCGGAGATCCAGCCTTCCGCCCCAACGGCAATACTCTCTACCACCACGTCATCCAGCCCGGCAAACAGCACAAAGCGGTCACCAACGGCGTTACGCAGGTCGGTAAAACGGCGGGTATCGCCGGAGGAGTCTTTGAAGCAGACGATGTTGTCGCAGTCGGTGAGCGTCGCCAGAATGTCCGGCGTCACGTCGTTTTTGTAGATTGGCGGGTTGTTGTACACCATGATCGGCAGGTCGGTGGCGGTCGCCACGCTGCGGAAATGGGCGGCAGTTTCATGCGGCTTAGAGGAGTAAACCAGCGCAGGCATCACCATAATACCGTCAACGCCCACGCGCTCAGCCTCTTTCGCCATCTTCTGCGCAAACGCGGTGGTGAATTCAGCCACCCCGGCAATCACCGGGATCTGACCGCCCGCCGCGTCTTTCGCCACCTCGATAATCTGCAGCTTTTCCTGCGTGGTCAGCGAGGTGTTCTCCCCCACGCTGCCGCACACCACCAGGCCGGAAACACCATCCCTGACCAGGTTTTTCATCACTGCATGGGTGGCGTCCAGATCGAGAGAGTAATCGCTACGAAACTGGGTAGTGACTGCCGGAAATACACCGCTCCAGTGAATGGCTTTCTTGCTCATGTTCAGTTCCTTGTCGTCAATTTGTTAAATCAAAGTGAATGAATGGTGAATATTCACTGACAGATTGACGTTTCAGGCGACCGACGGCTTGGTGGTTTTCCTCCCCTTTGATGACGAAATTAGCACAGTGAGTTTGTCTTACCCGGCCAGCGTGATGCGAAAATCACGCGGCGTAGAGCCGGTCATCGCTTTAAACTGGCGGCTAAACGCGCTGTGATCGGTATAACCACATTGCAGGGCAATATCGGTAATCGGCGTATCGCCGGCCAGCAGCTCGGTGGCCTTTTCCAGCCGCACCTTGTGGATCATCTGGCGTGGGGTGAGGTGAAAAATGCGCTTACAGTAGCGTTCGATCTGCGCCACCGACATGCCGCTCAGCGCGGTCAGCTCTTCCATCGCGATTGGCCGGTGGTAATGGTTGCGGATATGCTCATCGACAATCGCCAGCCGCTGCCACGCCGGGTGACGCGCCTGCGCTTCCTGCAAGTCGTGCGAAATGCCTGCCATGCCGATCACCTGGCCCTGCGCATCCCGAAGCGCCAGCTTCTGAGTCAAACACCAGCCGCGCTCACGACCATTGTAGAGATGCATCTCCAGCTGATCGCGCAGGGTCACCCCCTCACGCAACACCCGCATATCCTGTTCGGTATACCCCTGCCCCAGCGCGGAAGGGAACACATCGGCAGAGGTTTTGCCCAGCAGAGAAACAACGTTCTTAAACCCACAGCGGCGTGCCAGGGTCATGTTGACCATCAGATAGCGCGCCTGCACGTCTTTAACAAAAAACACCACGTCAGGAATGGCATTGAGCAAGGGTGCAATCAACGCTATCGCATTCAGCAACATCTGGATATCTTCCGGACGCTGGCGCGCCAGCCCTTCACATATCTGGCTGAGTTCAGACACTTCCAGCACCGGCGACGGAGCCAGCACATCATCAATAACACAGGACATAACGCTTCCTCCCGATTAGTGAGCTGGATCTTTATTAACTTTTCATTAACTCATCAAGCCCCCATGCTGCGTTTTGCGATCCTGCCACAGGTTTGTCATTTCCTCTGTATCATCCACTGGCGCAGTCCCCTTTTTTGGTTTACCACACCATCAACAGAATGATTAATAAGAAATAAATATGAATTTCACTTAAGAATGAAACCGGTCACTGTGCTGATTTCGTCATTTCCGGTGACGAAAGCGATCAAGCCGGAACGTCAGGCTTACGCCAGCATTTAGCAACAAGATTTTAACTTCCCGGAGATCCCATGACAGCGCAGCACAGTGAACTGAGAGTAATTGACTCCCACACCGGCGGCGAACCCACCCGCCTGGTCATCGACGGTTTTCCGGATCTGGGAACAGGCAGCATGGCCGAGCGCCGGGCGCGCTTTGCCCGCGATTACGACGACTGGCGTAAAGCCATCATCCTTGAGCCACGCGGTAACGACGTGCTGGTCGGAGCCCTGCTCTGTAAGCCAGTTTCACCGCAGGCCACGGCGGGGGTCATCTTCTTCAACAACTGCGGCTTTCTGAACATGTGCGGCCACGGCACTATCGGGCTTATTGCCTCGCTGGCCTGGCTTGGGTGCATTCAGCCAGGCCGACACGTGATTGAAACCCCGGTGGGTGACGTTACCGCTACGCTGCACGAAGATGGCAGCGTCTCAGTCGAAAACGTCCCGGCTTATCGCTGGCGTAAGCAGGTGCAGGTAGAAACCGCCCACGGCACGGCCACGGGCGATATCGCCTGGGGCGGCAACTGGTTCTTCCTCGTCAGCGATCATCCGTTTGCAGTCACACCGGATAAGCTCCCTGAATTGACCGAATACGCCTGGGCAATCCGTGAAGGGCTAGAACATGCAGGTATTCGCGGCGAACATGACGGCATTATCGACCATATCGAACTGTTTGCTGAGGATACCCATGCGGACAGCCGCAGCTTTGTACTCTGCCCCGGTAAAGCCTGGGATCGCTCGCCCTGTGGCACTGGCACCAGCGCCAAGCTGGCCTGTCTGGCGGCGGATGGCAAACTCAGGCCCGGAGAAACCTGGCGACAGGCGAGCATCATCGGCAGCGAATTTACCGCCCACTACGTGCCGCATGGCGACAAAATCGTACCGACGATCCGCGGTGAGGCGTGGGTCTGCGGTGATAACCGGTTGATCCTCAATGCTGGCGATCCGTTCCGCTGGGGGATCGTGCTGTGATCGAAAGTGACGTGATTGTCATCGGGGCCGGGATTATCGGCGCGGCCTGCGCCTGGCAACTGGCAAAGCGCGGGCAACGGGTCACGCTGGTCGACGACGGCAACGCCGGGGCGACGGCAGCGGGTATGGGTCACCTGGTCTGTATGGATGACGACCCCGCCGAACTCACCCTCTCCGCCTGGTCTCTGGCACGCTGGCGGGAACTGACCCCCCGGATGCCGGAAAGCTGCGCCTGGCGCGGATGCGGCACCCTGTGGCTGGCGGAAACTGCGCAGGAGCTTGCGCTGGCAGAGGAAAAACAGCAGCGGATGGCACAGGTCCAGGTCACCAGCGAGATGCTCACCCGCGAGCAGCTTGCCGCACGCGAACCCCTGCTCACCTCCCGGCTCACCGGCGGGCTGTGGGTGCCCGGTGACAGTATCGTCTACGCACCGAACGTCGCCCGCTGGTTTATTGACGATGCCGGCGTCACGCATCTTCGTGATAGCGCCCTCTCTGTCGAGGCTCCTTACGTCACCCTGCGCAGCGGTGAACGTCTGCGTGCGGGCGCTATCGTCATCGCCTGTGGTCTGAATGCCAACACGCTGCTGGAGGAAAACTGGCTCAGGGCGAAAAAAGGCCAGCTGGCGATCACCGACCGTTACGGCCCGTTGCTCAGCCACCAGCTAGTGGAGCTGGGATACGGGGCCAGCGCCCACGCAGGCGGAACGTCGGTGGCGTTTAACATCCAGCCTCGCCCCACCGGACAGTTACTGATTGGCTCTTCCCGCCAGTTCGATAACACGGACCGCGAGCTGGATCTCCCCTTGCTGGCACAAATGCTGGCGCGCGCACGTCATTTTTTACCCTCGCTGGAGAGCCTGAATATCATCCGCTGCTGGAGCGGTTTTCGCGCTGCATCGGCAGACGGCAATCCGCTCATTGGCCCGCATCCCACACGTCCGGGTGTCTGGCTGGCGCTGGGTCATGAAGGGCTGGGCGTCACGACGGCCCCCGCAACCGCCGAGCTGCTTAGCGCGCAGATCCTGGGCGAGCGCCCGGCGGTTTCCCCAAACGCCTGGCTTCCCGCACGGCTGTACAAACAGGAGGCCATCGCATGACGATCCTGAACATGATTATCGACGGCCAGCCCTGCGAGGTTCCCGTTGGTATCAGCATCGCGGCAGCACTGGCGCTGATGGGCAACGGTGTCACACGCCACTCGGTCAGCGGCGAACGGCGAGCGCCCTTCTGCGGAATGGGAATATGCCAGGAGTGTCGCGTCACGGTAAACGGACGCCGGGTGCTGGCCTGCCAGACGGAATGCCAGCCCGATATGGTGATTGAAAGGAGCCAGTATGCGAATGTTTGACTGCGAAATTCTGATCCTCGGCGCAGGGCCAGCCGGGCTATCGGCGGCGCTGGCCGCCGCACGCTGCGGAAAATCGGTCATGGTTCTTGACGACAACCCGCGTCCTGGCGGGCAAATCTGGCGCGATGGCCCGCAGGTCTCGCTGCCCCGACGGGCCCGTCGCCTTCGCCTGGCAGTGGCAGAACAGCCGCGCATTACGCTGCTGAACGGCGCGCGGCTGATTGCCCGTCCTCACGCGCATTCCATTGTTTTTGAAACCGCAGATGGCTGCGGAGAGATCCGCTGGCAGCGGTTAATTTTATGCTGCGGTGCGCGCGAGCTTTCGCTGCCGTTTCCCGGCTGGACGTTACCCGGCGTGACGGGAGCCGGAGGGCTACAGGCACAGATTAAACATGGCCTGTCGCTCAACGGCGAACGGGTGATCATTGCCGGAAGCGGCCCGCTGCTACTGGCGGTCGCCAGCACGGTGAAACGCGCGGGCGGAAATATCGTTGCCATCATCGAACAGGCTCCGGTGAGCGCGCTGGCCCGCTTCGCGGTGGGGCTTTGGCGCTGGCCTGAAAAACTGCGCCAGCTCGGCGAGCTTTTCCCCGCCCACTACCACCCGGCAAGCCAGGTTATCCGTGCGCAGGGTGACTCGCATCTGCACTCCGTCACCGTACGTCATCAGGAAAAAATCCGGGAGATCGCCTGCGACAGGCTGGCTATCGGCTACGGACTGGTGCCGAACCTTGAACCCGGGTTGATTTTTGGCTGCAAAACGGAAAATCAGGCAATTTGGGTTGATGCAGAGCAACGCACCAGCGTGCCGGATATCTACGCTGCAGGAGAATGCACCGGCTTTGGTGGCAGTGAGCTGGCGCTGGCAGAAGGGGAAATCGCGGGTTATATCGCGGCGAATAATCCCGGAAAGGCAGAAAAAGCCATCGCCGCCCGTGCCCGCTGGCAACGTTTTTCCCGGGCGCTACATACCACCTTTGCCTTACCGGACGCGCTAAAAGAGGTTGTCACTGCGGATACGCTGCTCTGCCGCTGCGAGGACGTGCGCTGCGGCGATGTGCAAAATGCCGAAAGCTGGCAGGCGGCGAAGCTCGCATCACGCTGTGGGATGGGTGCCTGCCAGGGAAAAACCTGCGCCACCAGCGCCCGCTGGCTGTACGGCTGGCCGCTGCCACAACCGCGCGAGCCCCTTTCCCCCGCGCGTATCGACACGTTGATCCACATGGCGAAGCCGGAGGGCTGAGTTATTCCTCTTCCCCGCGCTCTGCAATATGGCGATTGCCGAGCGCGATAAACTCTTCCAGCAGCGCCGTCAGCTGCTTCATCTTCTCCGGCGTATATTCCGCTTCAATGTGCTGATACGCCTCTTCCACCTGCGCCTGTGCGTGCTCGTACAGCACATTCCCCTCTTTGGTCAGCGACACATACAGCTTGCGCTGGTCATTCACCGGCTTTAAGCGCAGCACCAGACCGTCGCGCTCCATGCGCGTGAGAATGCCCGTCAGGCTCGGACGCAAAATGCAGGTCCGAAACGCCAGGTCGTGAAAATCCATCGACGGGCTTTCTGCCAGCACGCGCACAATCCGCCACTGCTGTTCGGTCAGATTATGCCGCTTCACAATCGGGCGAAAGTAAGCCATCGCCGCTTCCCGCGCCTGCAACAGCGCGATGGTTAATGAGTCATGCATAGCCTCTCCCCGCCAATCATTAACAAGTAAACAATTTAAAAAAGATGTTTTTATAAACAACACGTTTTACATCAAAAAGTCTAACAGAAACCAGTCAATTTTATTAACAGAATGATTTATATAGAATTTAAAATTGATATGTAAATTTATTGTTATTCATATCACAATTTCTTCACTTCTGATTGCGAAACAAACAGCAAAAGCATAAAACCAGATCATTAACATATTAATGAAATCACAACCCGGATCCCCGGCCTGAGGAGTAGTCAATGAAAGGTACTGTTTTTGCCGTGGCGCTTAACCATCGCAGCCAGCGTGATGCCTGGGGCGACGCGTTTGAAAAAGCCCCTTATCACACCCCACCTAAAACGGCGGTATGGTTTATCAAACCCCATAACACCGTGATCCGCGCAGGTGAACCCATCCCGTTTCCGCATGGGGAAACGGTGTTAAGCGGTGCAACGGTGGCTCTGGTGGTCGGCAAAACGGCCAGCAAGGTACACGTGGAAGACGCTGCGCAGTACATCGCCGGATACGCGCTGGCCAACGAGGTGAGCCTGCCGGAAGAGAGCTTTTACCGCCCGGCGATCAAAGCCAAATGCCGTGACGGATTTTGCCCGCTCGGCGAGCTTGCCACTGTCGACAATGTCGATAACCTGACCATCATCACCGAGATCAATGGCCGCGAAGCCGACCACTGGAACACCGCAGATCTGCAGCGTAACGCGGCCGAACTGCTGAGCGCCCTGAGCGAATTCGCCACCCTCAACCCCGGCGATGCCATTCTGATTGGCACCCCGCACTCGCGCGTGGCGCTGCGCCCCGGCGATCGCGTGCGTATCCTGGCAAAAGGTTTCCCGCCCCTGGAAAACCCGGTGGTTGAGGCGTGCGACGTCGCCACCGTTCAACGCCCACACCCTCACGCCACGCTGTTTGCGCTGGGCCTGAACTACGCCGATCACGCCAGCGAGCTGGACTTTAAGCCGCCGACTGAACCGCTGGTGTTCATCAAAGCACCGAACACCTTTAACGGCGACAACCAGACGTCGGTACGCCCGGACAACGTCGACTACATGCACTACGAAGCGGAGCTGGTGGTGGTAATCGGCAAAACCGCACGCAAGGTCAGCGAAGCCGGGGCGATGGACTATGTGGCGGGCTACACGGTGTGTAACGACTACGCCATTCGCGACTACCTGGAAAACTACTACCGCCCGAACCTGCGGGTGAAAAGCCGCGACGGGTTAACCCCCATCAGCCCCAACGTGGTGCCCAAAGAAGCTATCCCCGACCCGCACAACTTAACCCTGCGCACCTTCGTTAACGGCGAGCTACGCCAGGAAGGCACCACGGCGGATCTGATCTTCAGCATCCCGTTCCTGATTGCGTACCTGAGCGAATTTATGACCTTACAACCGGGCGACATGATCGCCACCGGCACGCCAAAAGGCCTTTCCGACGTAGTGCCTGGCGACGAAGTGGTGGTGGAAGTGGAAGGCGTTGGCCGCCTGGTGAACCGAATTGTGAGTGAGGAAACGGCAAAATGAAAAAGATTAACCATTGGATCAACGGCAAAAACGTAGCAGGAAGCGACTACTTCCACACCACTAACCCGGCCTCCGGCGAAGTGCTGGCTGAAGTGGCCGCCGGCGGTGAAGCAGAAATTAATCAGGCGGTTGCGGCGGCAAAAGAGGCATTCCCGAAATGGGCCAATCTGCCGATGAAAGAGCGCGCACGCCTGATGCGTCGTCTCGGGGATCTTATCGATCAAAACGTCCCTGAGATCGCCGCAATGGAAACTGCCGATACTGGCCTGCCGATCCACCAGACCAAAAACGTGCTGATCCCGCGCGCCTCGCATAACTTCGAGTTCTTCGCCGAAGTGTGCCAGCAGATGAACGGCAAAACCTACCCGGTCGACGACAAAATGCTCAACTACACCCTGGTGCAGCCCGTTGGCGTCTGCGCGCTGGTGTCGCCGTGGAACGTACCGTTTATGACCGCCACCTGGAAAGTCGCACCGTGTCTGGCGCTGGGCAATACCGCGGTGCTGAAGATGTCTGAACTCTCGCCGCTGACCGCCGACCGTCTGGGCGAGCTGGCGCTGGAAGCGGGTATTCCGGCGGGCGTGCTGAACGTGGTGCAGGGCTATGGCGCAACGGCGGGCGACGCGCTGGTACGTCATCACGACGTGCGTGCCGTCTCCTTTACCGGCGGCACCGCCACCGGACGCCGTATCATGCAGAACGCCGGCCTGAAAAAATACTCGATGGAGCTGGGGGGAAAATCCCCGGTGCTGATTTTTGAAGATGCCGACATCGAGCGCGCGCTGGACGCCGCCCTGTTCACCATCTTCTCCATCAACGGCGAGCGCTGCACCGCCGGTTCACGCATCTTCATTCAACAGAGCATCTACCCGGAGTTCGTAAAGCGCTTTGCCGAACGCGCCAACCGTCTGCGCGTGGGCGACCCGACCGATCCAGACACCCAGGTTGGCGCACTGATTAGCCAGCAACACTGGGAAAAAGTCTCCGGCTATATTCGCCTCGGTATTGAAGAGGGAGCCACCCTGCTGGCAGGCGGCCCGGACAAACCCACCGATCTGCCTGCGCACCTGAAAGGCGGCAACTTCCTGCGCCCGACCGTGCTGGCAGATGTCGACAACCGCATGCGCGTGGCGCAGGAAGAGATTTTCGGGCCGGTGGCCTGCCTGCTGCCGTTTAAGGACGAAGCGGAAGGTCTGCGCCTGGCCAACGACGTGGAATACGGCCTGGCGTCGTACATCTGGACGCAGGACATCAGTAAAGTGCTGCGCCTGGCGCGCAATATCGAAGCGGGCATGGTATTCGTCAACACCCAGAACGTGCGTGACCTGCGCCAGCCGTTTGGCGGCGTGAAGGCCTCCGGCACCGGCCGTGAGGGCGGCGAGTACAGCTTTGACGTGTTCGCAGAGATGAAAAACGTCTGTATCTCTATGGGCGACCATCCGATTCCAAAATGGGGAGTCTGATATGGGCAAGTTAGCGTTAGCGGCAAAAATCACGCACGTTCCGTCGATGTATCTTTCTGAGCTGCCGGGCAAAAACCACGGCTGCCGCCAGTCAGCCATCGACGGCCACAAAGAGATCAGCCAGCGCTGCCGCGAGCTGGGCGTGGATACCATTATCGTGTTCGACACCCACTGGCTGGTGAACAGTGCCTACCACATCAACTGTGCGGATCATTTCGCAGGTGTCTACACCAGCAACGAGCTGCCGCACTTTATCCGCGACATGACCTACGACTACGACGGCAATCCGGCGCTGGGTCAGCTGATTGCTGACGAAGCGGTGAAGCTCGGCGTGCGCGCCAAAGCGCACAACATCCCGAGCCTGAAGCTGGAGTACGGCACGCTGGTGCCGATGCGCTACATGAACAGCGACAAGCACTTCAAAGTGATCTCCATCTCGGCGTTCTGCACCGTGCACGACTTCGCCGACAGCCGCAGGCTGGGTGAGGCCATCGTCAGCGCCATCGAAAAATACGACGGCACCGTGGCGGTGCTCGCCAGCGGCTCGCTGTCGCACCGTTTTATCGACGACCAGCGCGCGGAAGAAGGGATGAACAGCTACACCCGCGAGTTCGACCGTCAGATGGACGAGCGCGTGGTGAAGCTGTGGCGCGAAGGCCAGTTCAAAGAATTTTGCAGCATGCTGCCGGAATACGCCGACTACTGCTACGGCGAGGGCAACATGCACGACACGGTGATGCTGCTGGGGATGCTCGGCTGGGATAAATACGACGGCAAGGTGGAGTTTCTCACCGAACTGTTTGCCAGCTCCGGTACCGGTCAGGTCAACGCCGTTTTCCCGCTGCCCGCGTAAGGAACCCCTATGCCGCACTTTATTGCTGAATGTACTGACAACATCCGCGAACAGGCTGACCTGCCGGGGCTGTTTGCCAAAGTGAACGACGCACTTGCCGCCACGGGCATCTTCCCGCTCGGCGGTATCCGCAGCCGCGCGCACTGGCTGGATACCTGGCAGATGGCCGACGGTAAGCACGATTACGCGTTTGTGCATATGACGCTGAAAATCGGCACGGGGCGCAGCCTGGAGAGCCGGGAAGCCGTGGGGGAGATGCTGTTTGAGCTTATCAAAACGCACTTCGCCGCGCTGATGGCGAGCCGTTATCTGGCGCTGTCGTTTGAGCTCGACGAGCTGCACCCGACGCTCAATTACAAACAAAACAACGTGCACGCCTTGTTTAAGTAATACCGGCACGGTCTGTCCCCTCTCCCTTTGGGAGAGGGTTAGGGTGAGGGGAAATCGCTGCGGCCTGATGCCCTCACCCCGGCCCTCTCCCACGGGGAGAGGGAGAAAACCTTACAACAGGATATTGCCATGCTCGATAAACATACCCATACCCTGATCGCTCATCGTCTGCATCAGGCGGAGCAATCCCGGGAGCAGATCCGCCAGATCTCACTCGACTACCCGACGATCACCATCGACGACGCCTACGCCGTACAGCGCGAATGGGTGAGCCTGAAGATCGCCGAAGGCCGGGTGCTGAAAGGCCACAAGATCGGCCTTACCTCCAAAGCGATGCAGGCCAGCTCGCAGATTAGCGAACCGGACTACGGCGCACTGCTGGACGACATGTTCTTCCACGACGGCTGTGACATTCCCGTCGATCGCTTTATCGTCCCGCGCATCGAAGTGGAGCTGGCCTTCGTGCTGGCAAAACCGCTGCGCGGCCCGAACTGCACGATCTTCGACGTTTACAACGCCACCGACTACGTGATCCCGGCTCTGGAGCTGATCGACGCCCGCTGTCACAACATCGACCCGGACACCCAGCGCCCGCGCAAGGTGTTCGACACCATCTCCGATAACGCCGCCAACGCAGGCGTGATCCTCGGCGGCCGCCCGATTAAGCCCGACGCGCTGGATCTGCGCTGGATCTCCGCCCTGCTCTATCGCAACGGCGTGATCGAAGAGACCGGCGTCGCCGCTGGCGTACTCAACCACCCGGCGAACGGTGTGGCATGGCTGGCCAACAAACTCGCACCGTACGACGTACAGCTTGAGCCAGGGCAGGTCATCCTCGGAGGGTCGTTTACCCGTCCGGTCACCGCCAGTAAGGGCGATACCTTCCACGTGGACTACGGCGACATGGGTTCCATCAGCTGCCGCTTTGTCTAGGAGACAACCATGCAAAACGCATTCAAAGCGGCGCTGAAAGCCGGAACACCGCAAATCGGTTTATGGCTGGGACTGACCAGCAGCTACAGCGCTGAACTGCTGGCGGGTGCAGGCTTCCACTGGCTGCTGATCGACGGGGAGCATGCCCCCAACAGCGTGCAAACCGTGTTAACCCAGCTTCAGGCGATTGCGCCGTATGCCAGCCAGCCGGTGGTGCGCCCGTCGTGGAACGACCCGGTACAGATCAAGCAACTGCTGGACGTGGGCGCGCAAACCCTGCTGGTGCCGATGGTGCAAAACGCTGACGAAGCGCGTCTGGCCGTACGTTCCACCCGTTATCCGCCTGCGGGCATTCGCGGTGTGGGCAGTGCTCTGGCGCGTGCATCACGCTGGAACCGCATTCCCGATTACCTGCAACAGGCCAACGACGCCATGTGCGTGCTGGTACAAATTGAAACCCGCGAGGCGCTGAAAAACCTGCCGCAGATCCTGGATGTAGAAGGCGTGGACGGCGTGTTTATCGGCCCGGCGGATCTCAGTGCCGACATGGGCTTTGCCGGTAATCCGCAGCACCCGGAAGTACAGGCCTCCATCGGGCAGGCGATCGTGCAGATTCGTGCTGCGGGCAAAGCGCCCGGCATCCTGATGGCCAATGAGCAGCTGGCAAAACGCTATCTCGAACTCGGCGCGCTGTTTGTCGCCGTCGGCGTGGACACCACCCTGCTCGCCCGCAGCGCCGAAGCGCTGGCGGCACGTTTTATCGATAACCCGGTTACGTCAGTTAATAACAATAAATCCGTCTACTGAATGTAAGATCTGGAGCGCACCATGACGACCTCTACCCTGCAAGATAATAAAGCTGTTGAACATCGCGTTATAAACAAGCTGTTCCGTCGTTTGATCGTGTTTCTCTTTATCCTGTTTGTCTTCTCGTTTCTCGACCGCATCAACATCGGCTTTGCCGGGCTGACGATGGGCAAAGATCTGGGCCTCACCTCCACCATGTTTGGCCTGGCGGCAACGCTGTTTTACGTCACCTACGTGCTGTGCGGTATCCCCAGCAACATCATGCTGGCGAAAATCGGTGCGCGCCGCTGGATCGCCGGGATCATGGTGGTGTGGGGCATTGCCTCCACCTGCACCATGTTCGCCACCAGCCCGCAGACGCTCTACGTTTTACGCATGCTGGTGGGTATTGCGGAGGCGGGCTTCCTGCCGGGGATTTTGGTCTATCTCACCTGGTGGTTCCCGGCCTATCACCGCGCCCGTGCCAACGCGCTGTTTATGATTGCCATGCCGGTGACCATGATGCTCGGCTCTATCCTCTCTGGCTATATTCTGGCGCTGGACGGGCTATGGAATTTGAAAGGCTGGCAGTGGCTGTTTCTGCTGGAAGGGCTGCCCTCCGTGGTGCTCGGCGTGGTGACCTGGTTCTTCCTTAACGACACGCCGGATCAGGCCAGCTGGCTGGATGATGACGAAAAACGGGTGCTGAAAACGATGATCGCCCGCGAGCAGGAAGTCGCCATTGCCCGCTCCGTCACACCACGATCGACGCTGCGCGAAGTGCTGACCCCGGCAGTGCTGCTCTACACCCTGGCCTATTTCTGCCTGACCAACACGCTGAGTGCTATCAACATCTGGACGCCACAGATCCTGCAAAGCTTTAACAGCCACAGCAGCAACATCGTGATCGGCCTGCTGGCGGCGATCCCACAGTTTTGCACCATCCTCGGGATGATCTGGTGGAGCCGCCGCTCCGACAGGCTAAAAGAGCGAAAAAAGCACACCATCCTGCCGTATCTGTTCGCGGCGGCGGGATGGATGCTGGCGTCGGCGACAGACCACAGTCTGATCCAGCTGCTTGGCATCATCATGGCCTCAACCGGATCGTTTACCGCTATGGCGATATTCTGGACGACGCCGGATCAGGTTATTAGCCTGCAGTCCCGGGCGGTCGCGCTGGCGGTGATCAACGCCATCGGTAACGTAGGATCTGCAGTCAGCCCGCTGTTGATCGGCATTTTGCGCGATACGACCGGCAGCTTCAGCTCTGGTCTGTGGTTTGTGGCCGGGCTGCTGGTGGTTGGCGCGCTGGTGCTGACCCGGATCCCGATGACGCAGCGGGAAAGCCTGGAGCATGAACCGGACATCGCCGCGCAGAAGATCCACTGAGGAACGGTTATGTGCCAGAGCCCTGTCGCCAATATCGACATCAGCAAAGAGTACGACGAAAGTCTGGGTACTGACGATGTGCACTACCAGTCGTTCGCCCGCATGGCGGCCTTTTTTGGCCGCGACATGCAGGCGCATCGTCACGACCAGTATTTTCAGATGCACTTTCTCGATACCGGGCAGATTGAGCTGCAGCTCGACGATCACCGCTACTCGGTGCAGGCTCCGCTGTTTGTCTTAACGCCACCGTCGGTACCGCACGCGTTTATCACCGAATCCGACAGTGACGGGCACGTGCTGACGGTGCGCGACGATCTGATCTGGCCGCTGTTAGAGGTGCTCTACCCCGGCACGCGGGAAGCCTTCGGCCTGCCGGGCATCTGCCTGTCACTGGCCGATAAACCCGACGAGCTGGCGGCACTGAAACACTACTGGCAGCTGATTGAGCGCGAATCCACGGAACAGCTGCCCGGGCGCGAGCATACGCTGGCGCTGCTGGCGCAGGCGGTTTTTACTCTGCTACTGCGCAACGCCAAACTCGACGACCATGCCGCAAACGGCATGCGCGGCGAGCTGAAGCTGTTCCAGCGCTTTAACCAGCTGATTGACGTCCATTACCATGAACACTGGACGGTGCCGGATTACGCCAGCGAGCTGCACCTTACCGAATCCCGACTGACCGATATCTGCCGTCGCTTCGCCAACCGGCCGCCAAAACGGTTGATCTTCGACCGGCAGTTGCGTGAAGCCAGGCGGCTGCTGTTGTTTTCCGACAGCCCGGTGAGTGAAATTGCCTGGCAACTGGGGTTTAAAGATCCGGCCTATTTCGCGCGGTTTTTTAACCGCTTAGTGGGGTGCTCACCCAGCAGCTATCGGGCGCAGAAAGTACCCGTGTCGCCTGTTCCCCTCACCCCTGCCCTCTCCCAAAGGGAGAGGGAGTAACCGTCCCCTCTCCCTTTGGGAGAGGGTTAGGGTGAGGGAAATCACACTCTGCGATCTATCGTGAAAAGTACCCGTCGTTGTCCCAATCGTCCCTTCACCTGCCGCCTCTCTCACGCTTCAATTAAACAACAAAAACAAAACATAAATTTAACAATCCTATTCCGTTACGAGGTCCCTATGAAGCCTGAAGATTTCCGCGCTGATGCCAAACGTCCGTTAACCGGCGAAGAGTATTTAAAAAGCCTGCAGGATGGTCGTGAGATTTATATCTACGGCGAGCGCGTCAAAGACGTCACCACCCATCCGGCGTTTCGCAACGCGGCAGCCTCCATCGCCCAGATGTACGACGCGCTGCACAAACCCGACATGCAGGACACGCTGTGCTGGGGCACTGATACCGGCAGCGGCGGCTACACCCACAAGTTCTTCCGCGTGGCGAAAAGTGCCGACGACCTGCGCCAGCAGCGTGACGCCATCGCCGAGTGGTCACGCCTGAGCTACGGCTGGATGGGCCGCACGCCGGACTACAAAGCAGCGTTTGGCTGCGCGCTGGGAGCCAACCCGGCCTTCTACGGCCAGTTCGAGCAGAACGCCCGCAACTGGTACACCCGCATCCAGGAAACGGGGCTGTACTTCAACCACGCCATCGTTAACCCACCGATTGACCGCCACAAACCGGCGGACGAGGTGAAAGACGTCTACATCAAGCTGGAAAAAGAAACCGATGCCGGGATCATCGTCAGCGGTGCAAAAGTGGTGGCGACCAACTCGGCGCTGACCCACTACAACATGATCGGCTTCGGCTCTGCACAGGTGATGGGTGAAAACCCGGACTTCGCATTGATGTTCGTCGCGCCGATGGATGCCGAAGGGGTGAAGCTCATCTCCCGCGCCTCCTACGAAATGGTGGCTGGCGCAACCGGTTCTCCGTACGACTACCCGCTCTCCAGCCGCTTCGACGAGAACGATGCCATTCTGGTGATGGATCATGTGCTGATCCCGTGGGAAAACGTGCTGATCTACCGCGATTTCGATCGCTGCCGTCGCTGGACGATGGAAGGTGGTTTTGCGCGGATGTACCCGCTGCAGGCCTGCGTGCGTCTGGCAGTCAAACTCGACTTCATCACCGCCCTGCTGAAAAAATCACTGGAATGTACCGGCACCCTGGAGTTCCGCGGCGTACAGGCCGATCTGGGCGAAGTGGTGGCCTGGCGCAATATGTTCTGGGCGCTGAGTGACTCCATGTGCTCCGAAGCTACCCCGTGGGTGAATGGCGCGTATCTGCCGGATCATGCCGCGCTGCAAACCTACCGCGTGATGGCCCCAATGGCCTACGCGAAGATCAAGAACATCATCGAACGTAACGTTACCAGCGGTCTTATCTACCTGCCGTCCAGCGCCCGCGACCTGAACAACCCGCAGATTGACCAGTATCTGGCGAAATACGTGCGTGGCTCCAACGGCATGGATCACGTTGAACGCATCAAGATTTTGAAACTGATGTGGGATGCCATCGGTAGCGAATTTGGCGGTCGTCACGAGCTGTATGAGATCAACTACTCCGGCAGCCAGGATGAAATTCGCCTGCAGTGTCTGCGCCAGGCGCAGAGCTCCGGCAACATGGACAAGATGATGGCGATGGTCGACCGCTGCATGTCCGAGTACGACCAACACGGCTGGACGGTGCCACACCTGCACAACAACAGCGATATCAACATGCTGGATAAGCTGCTGAAATAACGCAGCGGGAGGTTTCAATGCAATCAAATGAACAACGCCTGCGTTTTCGCGATGCGATGGCCAGCCTGTCGGCGGCGGTCAATATTATCACCACTGAGGGCGATGCAGGTCGCTGCGGCATTACCGCCACCGCCGTCTGCCCGGTCACGGACACGCCCCCTTCGTTGATGGTCTGTATTAACGCCAACAGCGCGATGAACCCGGTGTTTCAGGGGAACGGTAAACTGTGCGTCAACGTGCTCAACCATGAGCAGGAGCTCATGGCTCGCCATTTTGCCGGGATGACCGGCATGACGATGGAGGAGCGTTTTAGCCTCTCCTGCTGGCAGAAAGGCCCGCTGACACAACCCGTGCTCAAAGGCGCGCTGGCAAGCCTTGAAGGGGAGATAAGCCAGGTGCAAACCATCGGCACGCATCTGGTTTATCTTGTTGAAATTAAAAACATCATTCTGAGCGAAGAGGGCCACGGCCTGATCTATTTTAAACGCAACTTCCACCCGGTGATGATGGAGTCAGAAGCAACCGTCTGATCTGCCACGCGCTGGCGCACCCCGCGGCCAGCGCGTTTCCCGCAAAAAATACTAAGGTTTCCGCTAAATCACGCCGTTATATAACCATAAGATAAATTTTCTGTGTCTGAATACTGACATTTCCTGTCAGTGCCACCCGCATAATTCAGCGCATATCCCTTAAATAAACAGGAATACCTTATGGCTAATTCGACGCGGAGCCGCTCGGCTGAACGTCTGGTCGATATTCTGGTGGAGCTACATTTAAACGGTGTGGTAAACCGCAGCGCGCTGATGGAAAAATTTAAAATTACCGAGCGTACCGTCTACCGTGATTTAAATGCGCTCTCCCCGATAGTGGAACATACCGGTAATGGGCTATATCGTTTGATCCACACCGCACAATCAACTTATGGACAAGGTCTGCACCACACCATCTCTAACTTCCTGAATGCTGATAATTTTTTCCCGGAAAGAAATACAGATTTTTGGCAAAAACTTGAATCCCGCGTTGACGAAAATCATATTCTTATTCTTGGAAATGATGCAGAGCATACCGTACAGCGTGATATTCGCCGCCATTTATCGAAAATTGAGAAATCGATTAAGAATCGTAATGTTTGCCAGATTGTGTATAAAGGCAAAACCCGTCTGATTAATCCATACAAACTCATTAACCAAAAAAATATATGGTATTTACAAGCCACCGAAAATAGCAGGTTGAAATCCTTCTCCCTGAGTCAGATTAGCTGGCTTGATATTCAGAAAAGCACATTTATGCCTGAGGAGCACGTGATTGAGCTACTGGAGAAACGCCTCGATCCGTGGGTGTCTGAGAGTACTTTCGAAGTGAAAGTATTTATCAATCGTAATATTTCGCACTACTTCCAGCGCCGCAATTTACTGCCAGAACAAGAACTATTGGGTGAGGAAAGCGGTGGCGTCACGCTCCGCTGCCTGGCGGCACATGAGAACCAGATCCTGCCGCTGCTTTTCTACTGGCTGCCGAACATTCAGATTTTAGAGCCGGTGTGGCTGAAAGAGAAGTTCGTGAAGACGCTGGAAGACTATCTGGCACAGGAGTCTGCACCCTAATCAGGTGATCTCAATCACATAATTTCATCCACTGACGGCGGGTCTGAACCACTCGCCGCCACCTTTGACCGCTTACTCATCGCTTTCAACCACTCACCGATTTACCGTCCTTGACACACGCGACACTCTGGCACGATCGCTCCAGCATTAATCAATACCTCCTCAACGAACCCTGACCCTTTTTTCTTCACATAAAAAACCAGGTCTTACACTATGGATACTAAAAAACTACTGAAGCACGTGCCCTGGGCATTACTCGGGATCCTCGGCGCTTTCTGTCTGGCGGTTGTCGCATTACGCCGGGGCGAACACGTAAGCGCCCTGTGGATCGTGGTGGCGTCTGTTTCCGTCTATCTTGTGGCTTATCGCTACTACAGCTTGTACATCGCGCAGAAGGTCATGAAACTCGACCCGACGCGTGCTACCCCGGCGGTCATTAACAATGACGGCCTGAACTACGTGCCCACCAACCGCTACGTGCTGTTTGGTCACCACTTTGCCGCGATTGCGGGTGCAGGTCCGCTGGTCGGCCCGGTGCTGGCCGCGCAAATGGGCTATCTGCCAGGTACCCTGTGGCTGCTCGCAGGCGTCGTGCTGGCGGGTGCAGTGCAGGACTTCATGGTGTTGTTTATCTCTTCTCGCCGTAACGGTGCCTCTCTGGGTGAGATGGTCAAAGAAGAGATGGGCCGCGTGCCGGGAACGATCGCCCTGTTCGGCTGCTTCCTGATTATGATCATCATCCTTGCGGTGCTGGCACTGATCGTGGTGAAAGCGCTGGCCGAAAGCCCGTGGGGGGTGTTCACCGTCTGCTCAACCGTGCCAATTGCGCTGTTCATGGGTATCTACATGCGCTTCCTGCGTCCGGGACGCGTGGGCGAAGTGTCGGTGATTGGTATTGTGCTGCTGGTCGCGTCCATTTACTTCGGCGGCGTGATTGCACACGACCCGTACTGGGGTCCGGCGCTGACCTTCAAAGACACCACCATCACCTTCGCACTGGTCGGTTACGCATTTATCTCCGCCCTGCTGCCGGTCTGGCTGATTCTGGCTCCGCGTGACTACCTGGCAACCTTCCTGAAAATCGGCGTTATTGTCGGTCTGGCACTGGGTATCGTGATCCTCAACCCGGATCTGAAAATGCCTGCGGTCACGCAGTACATCGACGGCACCGGTCCACTGTGGAAAGGCGCGCTGTTCCCGTTCCTGTTCATCACCATCGCGTGTGGTGCGGTCTCGGGCTTCCACGCCCTGATCTCCTCCGGTACCACGCCAAAACTGCTGGCGAATGAAAACGACGCACGCCTGATCGGTTACGGCGCAATGCTGATGGAATCCTTCGTGGCGATCATGGCTCTGGTTGCCGCCTCCATCATCGAACCGGGTCTGTACTTCGCGATGAACACCCCACCAGCGGGCCTGGGCATTACCATGCCAAACCTGCATGAGATGGGCGGTGACAACGCGGCAATGATCATGGCGCAGCTTAAAGATGCCAGCGCCCATGCGGCGGCGACCGTCAGCTCCTGGGGCTTTGTGATCTCGCCTGAGCAGATCATGCAGACCGCAAAAGACATTGGCGAACCGTCCGTACTGAACCGTGCCGGTGGCGCACCAACGCTGGCCGTCGGTATCGCACACGTGTTCCACAAAGTGCTGCCGTGGGCGGACATGGGCTTCTGGTACCACTTCGGTATTCTGTTCGAAGCACTGTTCATCCTGACCGCGCTGGATGCCGGTACCCGTGCAGGCCGCTTCATGCTGCAGGACTTGCTCGGTAACTTCGTACCGTTCCTGAAGAAAACCGACTCTCTGGTCGCGGGCGTGCTGGGTACGGCTGGCTGCGTAGGCCTGTGGGGTTACCTGCTGTATCAGGGCGTTGTCGACCCGCTGGGCGGCGTGAAGAGCCTGTGGCCACTGTTCGGTATCTCTAACCAGATGCTGGCAGCCGTTGCTCTGGTGCTCGGTACCGTAGTCCTGGTGAAAATGAAACGCACCAAATACATCTGGGTGACCGTGGTTCCTGCGATGTGGCTGCTGCTCTGCACCACCTGGGCGCTGGGTCTGAAACTGTTCAGCACCAACCCACAGCTGGAAGGCTTCTTCTTCAT
Source organism: Enterobacter sp. LM3 (assembly GCF_046622475.1). Classification (NCBI taxonomy): domain Bacteria; kingdom Pseudomonadati; phylum Pseudomonadota; class Gammaproteobacteria; order Enterobacterales; family Enterobacteriaceae; genus Enterobacter; species Enterobacter sp. LM3. The sequence goes on from NZ_JBJURN010000020.1 coordinate 39,125, forward strand.
GGCTAACCAGTACAAAGAGAAAATTGCCGCAGGCGGCGGTGACCTGACCGCGCAGCAGATTGCCAACATGAACCATATCGTGGTGAACAACTACACCAACGCGGGTCTGAGCATTCTGTTCCTGGTGGTGGTGTACAGCATCATCTTCTACGGCATCAAAACCTGGATGAAAGTGCGTAACGCTGAAGGTCGTACGGATAAAGAGACTCCGTATGTACCGGTTCCGGAAGGCGGCGTGAAGACCTCTTCACACCACTAAAAATAACGGCGGGTGGCGCTACGCTGACCCGCCCTACAACGGTACAGTAGGCCCGGTAAGCGTAGCGCCACCGGGCTTTTTCTGTCTGGAACGTACAATGTTTGGTAACTTAGGCGAAGCAAAAAAATACCTCGGTCAGGCGGCGAAAATGCTGATTGGCATTCCGGACTATGACAACTACGTTGAGCATATGAAGACCAACCATCCGGATAAGCCGTACATGACCTACACCGAATTCTTCCGTGAGCGCCAGGAAGCGCGCTACGGCGGAAGTGGAGAAGGCGGCATCCGTTGCTGCTAAAGGAGAGATCATGACCCCGATTACCGTCACCCTGTTGACCGGTTTCCTCGGCGCAGGCAAAACCACCCTGCTGCGCCACATTCTGAATGCGCAGCATGGCTTCAAAATCGCCGTCATTGAAAACGAGTTCGGCGAAGTCCCGGTGGACGATCAGCTGATTGGCGACCGCGCCACGCAGATCAAAACCCTGACCAACGGCTGCATCTGCTGCACCCGTTCTAACGAATTAGAAGATGCCCTGCTCGACCTGCTCGACAGCCGCGATCGCGGTGATATCGACTTTGACCGCCTGGTGATTGAATGCACCGGCATGGCCGACCCGGGCCCGATTATTCAGACCTTTTTCTCCCATGACATCCTCTGCCAGCGCTATCTGCTGGACGGTGTGATTGCCCTGGTCGATGCGGTTCACGCCGACGAGCAGATGAACCAGTTCACTATCGCCCAGTCACAGGTGGGTTACGCCGACCGCATTCTGCTGACCAAAACCGACGTGGCAGGTGCCAGCGAAAAACTGCGCGAACGTCTGACGCGCATTAACTCACGCGCCCCGATTTACACCGTCACGCACGGCGATATTGACCTGTCTCAGCTGTTTAACACCAACGGCTTTATGCTGGAAGAGAACGTCACCTCAAAACCGCGCTTCCACTTTATGGCGGATAAACAAAACGATGTGTCGTCAATTGTGGTCGAACTGGATTACCCGGTGGATATCAGCGACGTCTCCCGCGTAATGGAAAACCTGCTGCTGTCGTTTGCTGACAAACTGCTGCGCTACAAAGGGATGTTGTGGATCAACAGTGAACCGAACCGCCTGCTGTTCCAGGGCGTGCAGCGTCTGTACAGCGCCGACTGGGACAGACCGTGGGGAGAGGAAACGCCGCGCAGTGTAATGGTGTTTATTGGTATGCAACTGCCGGAAGAAGAGATCCGGGCAGAGTTTGCGGGGCTGAAAAAATAAAATACAGACTCCCTTTTGATTGAGAAAGGGAGTAATTTTTCCGTAACACAAATTTCGTGCAGCCTCCTTTGTGTTTCCCATATTGTCTGTTAAGGTCATTAACAATAATTAAATTATGCTTTGGATGAATATTCACTGAAATATTAATCGAGCGTAAATCTATATTTTTCATGAATTGATAGGCGTAATATGGCAATCGTCATCCCCACAATTAGTAGTTGTAGCGAGAAAATCACGGCCGGCGAGAAAAGACTGGCAAGGCTTCTTGAAGGGGGGCTCAGCGATTTGTGCACATGCTGGTATGATACCCGAATGGGGGAAAAGCAAAATCACCCAGATTTTGTGATATTGACCCCAGACAAAGGCTTGTTATTCATTGAGGTCAAAGACTGGTATATCACAAAAATAAAATCTGCCAACAAAACGCATATTCATTACGAAACCAGGAACGGCGTTGAGCCGTTGAAAAACCCACTCGAACAGGTTCGTCAATATACCTTTCACACCATTGACAGCCTGAAAAAAGATCCTCTGCTTCGCCAACAAGAAGGGGATTATCAGGGAGGTTTTATTATGCCGTATGGATATGGTGTTTATTTTAGCAACATCACCCGAGCCCAGCTTGAAAAGAGTTTTCTACCCGACGAACTAAATGAAATATTGCCCACCAGCCAGGTAATTTGTAAAGATGAGCTCACTGAATTTATGACCAGGGAACAAATCTCTGCCCGGCTCGAATCCCTTCTCAAGCATAACTTCGTTCATCACACAACACCGCAACAGCTTGATCGCATCCGATGGCATCTTTATCCCGATGTACGCATTAACACGTCTGTTACGCAGGGTGTTCTGGATAATTTTACGTTCCATACCCCTGATATAGTTTGCATGATGGACAGGAACCAGGAACAACTCGCCAGAAGCATGGGAGCGGGACACCGGGTTATTCACGGCGTGGCAGGATCCGGCAAAACGCTCATTTTGCACCACCGCTGTATTGAACTTGCCAACAATATTGAAAACACCAAACCGATTCTGGTGATTTGCTACAACATCACGCTGGCCAAAAAACTCAAAGCGCAACTCGAGCAGCACACCCTCAGACTCCCCGTCGAAGTCATCCATTTTCATGCCTGGTGTTATCAGCAATTAAACGCGCATCATCGTATTCCACCAAATAACAAAAACTTTATTGAGCTGATGGAAAATGCACTGACGGTGGCATTTGAAGAGGGGATTATAAAACCGGAGCAATACAGCGCCGTTCTAATCGACGAAGGACACGATTTCAAGCCAGAGTGGTTGAGAATACTCGCCCGTATGCCGGACAACAAAGATAATTCGCTTCTTTTCCTCTACGATGACGCCCAGTCTATCTACCAGAAGAAAAAAGCGCTCGACTTCACACTCTCCAGTGTCGATATCAAGGCCCTCGGCCGCACGACCATCCTGAACACCAATTATCGTAATACCCGGCAAATACTCCATTTCGCCAGCAGCATTGCATTTAATTACCTCAATAATCACATTGAAGAGGCGCTCAAATACCAGCAACCTGATGCCGGAGGATTGTCAGGTAATTACCCGGCACTGGCCAGCTTTGATAATCAGGACCAGGAGATTACTCACGTGCTCGATTGGGTGACAGAGCAGCGGCAGCAAGGTGTTGCATGGTCAGAGATCGCCATACTGTGCCCTTCAACATACAGCCTCTCGGGTATGCTGGGGCCACGTCTCTCGGCACGTAACATCCCTTACCAGATGATTGTCACCAGCGATGATAAAAAGCACTGGTCGCCGCAAAATGATTTCCTTTGCGTGATGCCGTTACCAAGCAGTAAAGGGCTTGAATTCCACTCGGTCGCTATTATGGATGCCGCAAAGGAAAGGGACGAGGAGGATCTGAGTGACGATATCAAGCGCCTGTATGTCGGATTTACCCGCGCGCGCCAGAATCTTCTGGTGACAATGCACGGAACCGGAAGCCTGCGCGATCATCTTGTCGATACCTACGAGCATAGCGCGAAGGCAATTTAGTGAATCTACGCTATTAATCAACACACATTCCCTCTCCCCGGGCTGTACACCAACGAGGAGAGGGTCAGTCCTTACTTCAACGCTTCCGGCAGCGTCACAATCCACAGTTCACTGTCTGACTCCGGCTTCTTCAGCGGCTTCACGCTGAGCGTGGTGGTCACCGGTTTGTCATCCAGCGTCAGAGCCCCCTGGGTATTCACCCGATAATCCTTGAGCTTCTTACCTTCGACCGGGTTTTGCATCGCCACCTTCACGCCAAAGTCGTTATCGTTCGCCACCGCCAGCGTTTTATTGTCAATCAGCGCCAGCCCTTCGGCCTTCTCCTGTTGCCAGCCCAGCGCGCGCAAATCGGTCACCCGCGTTTTACCCGCAAGCGTAATACCGCGCTTCGCCAGCGTCTTCTCATCATCAAATTCCGGGTACTCATCCGGCTTATCGAAAGCGGCTAAATCGCTCGCCTTGCTGAGATCGACCTTGTAGATGAGGTTACGCATCTCTTCGTTTTTACCCTCACCTTGCTCAATCAGCAGGATGTGCTGGTTATCAAGCGCCACGATATCGCCGATTTTGGCATCACTGTTTTTGCTGTAGACCGCACTGTCTATGGGATAGCCGTACATCGCGGTTTTTCCGGTTGCCGGGTCGAAGCTCACCAGACGCGTAAACAGCGCCTGTTTTTTACTCTTACCGTCGATATCCAGCGTGCTTTGTACTGCGGCAATAATACGCCCGTCCGGCATACGGGTGAGGCCTTCAAAGCCCCGGTTCGGTTGACGCCATTTGATAATATTGGGCAAACCACCCGCGACAGATTTTTCCCCCTCCGCCGCCTGCGGCCCGTGGACGGTCAGGATTTTACCTTTGCTGTCGACGTTAATCAGAAACGGGCCATACTCGTCACACAGCCAGTAACCGCCTTTCCCATCCGGCGTAATCCCTTCCGTATCCAGCCCGCGATTGTCGCCCTTCAGCACCTTTAACGTGTCGCTGAACGCCACTTCATTGGTGGAGCCGATCACGCCGCTTTGTAGCGGCAGCCCGTTAATTTCACCTTTATCGTCATGCAGAGGACGGGCATCAATGGCCTCTGCTTTGCCGTTCTGTACGCGAATTGTCATCAGAAGCGGTGCGAAATCCGGTGTCACAAAGATTTTGGCTTCGTTTTTACCCACCTTTGGCGAATCCGCATTCGGGCCGCGATCGGTGACGGTGACAAAGGTCAGGGCATCACCCTGTTTGCCCGTAAACAGCAGGCCGGAACCAATACCAACGGGGAGTCCATTCGGGAACGCACTGGCAAACGCACCGCTGTATTTCACGTGTGTACCTTCGGGAAAACTCACGATATAGCGTTCGGCAGTGGGCTGCGCCGCCAGGGCAGAGGAAGAGAGAACACAACCGATAAATGCGGGAATAATTTTTCTTTTCATAGTGTTAGCATCCATAAAGGGAAGCTAACACCGTAAAGAATAAACGTGTCAGGAAAATGACATTGGATGGAAACATTACCGCTCCCGATGGTGCTGCATCTCCAGTAGCAGCAGCATGGTCAGCGCCTGTGCATAAGGCACGGGTGCAACCGCGATATCGCAGTAATACTGGATATCCCAGCCGAGCATGGTACCGCGCGACGCCTCAAGCACCAGCCCGTCGTCGTCGATACGCGCCATCACGGCGTCGCAGGCGCGCAGAGCATGTGCTCTCACGTCATCGTTCAGGATCCCCATACGCACACCGCGCAGCATTCCATAAGCAATACCGGCTGTTGCTGAAGATTCCTGCGGAGACAACGGGTCGTCGAGCACCGTGTGCCACATGCCGTTCTCCGCCTGCAGTTCGCACAGCGCGCGCACCTGGCGCGCCACAACCTGCGACAGATAACGGCGTACGCTCACGTCAAGATGCTCACCCATCAGTTCAATAAATTCAGGTATGGCAACGGTGATCCACGCGTTCCCGCGCGCCCAGAATACGCCAGCAAAATGGTGCTTATCGATAAACGTCCAGCCGTGATACCACAGACCGCTGACGGGGTCGCTCAGGTAGCGGGTGTGCAGCAAAAACTGGTATCCCGCTTCGTCGATGAGCTGCCGGCGTTCAAGCACAACCCCCGCCACGCCGAGGAACAGACACGTCATAAACAGCGTATCGTCCCACAGTTGCCCGGTGTTGGGCTGCTCCTTCACCACATGCTGGAAACCGCCCTCTTCGGTTTTCGGTAGCTCACGCAGCAACGCATCGGCCCAGTCGTTGACCACGGCGAGCAGATCCTGACGCTGATGGTGCCCGGCCACCAGCGTCAGCGCGATCATCGGCGCAGTGGTATTGATCTGCACCTCCGTCAGACCTTTGCCAATCTGCGCGTCATACCACGCGAGAATGGCACGTTGTAGCGCCGTATCGTTGCGGAAATCAGCAAAGCGCCAGTAACCGTACAGCCCCACGCCCACCTCCCATTCCCACTCCTCGAAATGAATGGCAAATCCGTCCCCCGCGCCCACTTCATCGAGATTTTTCAGGCGACAAAAACCACGTACCACGCGCTCCAGGGTGTTCATTAGCGGCTCGTTGTTCATGCTTTGCCTCCCTTCATCCGCATCTCGCCAAGCCGCCGTTGCCGATCTCCGGTACGTGACGAGGCAATAAAAAGCGCCTCCGGGAACAGCTGTCCGGCAAGATGCTGGGCGGTATGAAACGCAGTAGCATGGCCTGGGTCCCAAAAATCCATCACATCGCAACCCCGTTCGTCGTGCCAGTAGCGATACCCCAGAATGGCCGATTTCACCCTTCGCCACAGCGGTTCAGGGAAACAGGCATTCCGGTGCGCCTGCCAGAGCCGCAGCAGCGTCAGCAGGGAAAACACAGATCCTTCCTCACGTGCGCTCACCCGTTTGAGCAGCCCATACAGCAGGGCATCTGCCTCCGGGCCGTATTCACGCTGCGCCATCAGCGTCAGCAGGCGCTCCGCGTCAGGCTCCGGCGGCACAGATCTTTGGGGAAGTGCCTCACCCTCATGCCACACAACACCCAGCGGCGGTTCACCGAGATAGACCATTTTCAGCGCACAGAGGGTATCGCGCTCAAACAATTCGTCGAGATGGAGAAGCACGCGGTTTTCGCCCTGGCAAAGCGGGAGGCTGACGTCCAGAAACTGCATTTCGTTACGGGTAAAGGGCGTAAAACAGGCCGCCAGTGTACCGGAGCACCACAGACGCACGCCGCCGCAGGTACCGAGACGAAATGCATATTCCCCGCCATGTGGCGCGATAACATCGACCGCCAGCCAGCGCTGAACATGAAACGGTAAAGGGCAAAACGCGGAGAAAGAGACAACGCCGTCTGCATCGCTCGCCGCAATATGATCCAGCGGCCACGCCTGCAACGGGTCGATGCCCCGCCCGGCATAGCGGTGCTGGAATATGCGGCGGCAAAACGACATATCCTGTGCCCTGCGGGCATGGCGGATACGTTCGTCAAACACTTCCCCGGTATAAAATTCCGCAAAACGTTCTTCTTTTGCGGCAGATACGCGAAAACGCGTCAGCGCCCCGCCCTGCGTCAGTTGCCTTTCACCCTGGAACATCGCTTCCTCATCTCACGAATCCATACAAAACACGGATATTTTCAGAGAACGGGATAAACAGAACGAGGGAACATCACCGACGAATATCAGGTTCTGCCTGGTCAATCACAAAGCCGCCAGGCACCGGGGGAACAGCGTGACAGGTATCACACCTGACGGATGGCAGAAAAATCGTGATGCGACAAACGTCACACAAACTCCCCAGTCCGGGATTTTTATGTGATGCCCGTCGACTTACTTAAGCCCTTTCAGCTCCTCGCCCAGGCTATCGGCCAGGGCGCGAACGCGGGATGCATCAAACAAGACGTGTAAGCCGGGGGAGGCATCAGCGTGCTTTGCGCAGTAGTCGTCCATCTCGGCGGCGCTGCGGTACAGCTCCTGAATGTTGATCTGACAAATTTCCCGCATGCTCCAGCTGTTCTCCACTTCACGGGCAAAACGCAGGGTAAAGAAGGCTTTCTGCGCATGTAAAAACAGGAGGCAGTAGAGTGAAAAACCCTGCCACTCCTCCAGCCAGCGCTGTTTGAGCGCCCACGGGAATGCCGCTGTGTCGGCAAAACGCAGCGCCTGTTCACGCAATTCAGCAGACGCCGCCCCCGCATCGTCCTTCTCTTTAGCGATCCGCGAAAGGGAACTGGCAGACGCCTCAACGTCGTGGGCGCTGAAAAAGACCTCGCGCTCCGAACCAGGCAGCCAGTGGTTGCGGTTAAGCTGCCCGAACAGGCTCCACACCGCCTGACCGTAGCTTTCGGGTACCTGGCTGTGACGATGAAAAACGTGATCGCGCACGTAGATAGCCTGGTAAAGCACCTGTCCGGCTCGCTCCAGCAACGCCTGGAACGTCTCAAAAGTCTGCGCATCTGGCCGCCAGCCGTAGCGCTCATCCAGCCAGTGAGTCAGCAGCTGCGCCTGCGTCTGGTGCGTGTCATCACTCGCCAGCATGCGGCTACAGGCCACCAGATTGCATTCACTCAGGGTGCCGATGATCCAGTGGTTATCGACCCCTTCCCAGCTGGCTTTGCACACTGCACCGCGGATCGCCGGGTTGCTGCGACACCACAACAGCCGCCCCTGCAGTTCGTCAATACGCGGGAACGGAAACACGCCCCAGCCCACCTCTTCTCCTACCAGATCGATCTCCGCCCACACTTCACGTTCCTGTACCGCCAGCAGCGCCGGGTTATTCGGGAACGACGGCCAGAACCGTTCAGGCGTCAGCTTGATGGAGACGCTCACGCTTTCCGGCAGCGGGTGAATAGCATCCAGCACGTTAGCCACATCATGATTCCCCGCCGGGAAAACGCGCAGCACCAGGTGTTTATTTTCGTGCTGCATGGCGCGAGACAGGGCGTTAAAACAGCGACTGTAGAGCGCTAAACTACGCTCATCATGCTGCGGCGCTTCCGCGCTTAGCTCCCAGTTCGGACGCGAAACAGGCAGCAGACCGTCCGTATTGGAGATGGCCACCAGCAGGCCATGCAGCGCGGGAATACGCTGGCAAATGAGTGAAACTTTCTCGGCCAGATACCCGCTCCAGAAATCCACGTCAAAGCGCACACCGTGCCCTGGCTCAAACAGATGAGGGTGCGCGAGCAGCAGATCGGTCGGGAAGTTGAACTCTTTCGCCTGCAGGTAAAAACGCAGTCCCTTTTGCTGACACAAAAGACCGAGGCGGTTGAGATACACGCAGCGGGCGCGCTGCTGGCTGGAAAGGCGGTCATTGTACTGATGCGGCGTGTAGCCTTTGGGAGAGACAAGTTTGTCGAACAGATCCACCTGCCCGACAATCACGGTATTGAACGCATGTGCGACGGCGTATTCCACCAGCTCGCAGGCCTTTTCCCAGTTCCAGTAAGCCTGATTATTTAACTCCAGCGCGCGCGTCTGCCACATTCATTCGTTCCTTTTGTCGCCCGGTTGACCGGCCAACAGTGATACCACAGAACGACAAAAAGAGATGTGTCACGTGTTACGGATCACGTAGCGCGTCGCCTCAAAGCGATTGAGGATCAAATGCACCAGAAAGACCATCGTCAGCGTCGCCACCAGCGCAAAGGTCACGGAGGTGATGCGGTACAGATCGCTGAACACCAGATCGCTGTCCGGGTGCATGTTCTGCCCGAACATAATGCCGATGGTGGTAATGCTGGCAAAACCCACGCCTGCCCCAACCTTCTCCATCACGTGTAAGCGTGCGCCAAACGCCAGCCCCATGCCGATAAGCGGCATCATCAGCAACATGTGGCTGCTGTGATCGTAGAGGATGAGCTGCACAACAAGAATATACAGGCAGCCCAGCACCACGCCAACCACGCGCCAGATCGAGCTGATTACCGCGCCACGGTAGTGCATCGGGAACAGGATCAAAATCCCCGCCATCAGTGCTGAAAGAGAGTCGCTCAAATCGCTGAGCTGGAAGACCACAAAAATCAGCGTGGCGACGGTGCCGGAGAGCAATGACTCATGGCGTACGCGGGCGTCATCTTTCTCTATCAGCGGCGGCGGGTTGCGCGGCTCAACGTCCGGCAGCAGGTAGTTCATCAGCGCGCTCAGGCACACGGCCATCACGCTCGCTTCGAGGTTGGAAAACAGCAACGTGTGCCAGTGAGTAGTGGGGTAACTCATAAAGTTGAGCATCACGCTCTGGCACACCACGCCCATCGAACCGAACAGGAACAGCGGCCCCTTGCTCATAAAGCGAAAACGCATCACGTACAGGGCAAATACCACCAGCGTCATGATCAGTGGCCATTGCGACAGATAGCCGATGATCATCACCATTTCGACGCAGTTCAGCAATGCACTGAAGATAAACTGCTTCGCTACATGGCGATTAAACACCGGTACCAGCGACAACAGCATGATGGGGTACACCACATAAAACACGCCGTAGCGGGTGTTGTAAAAACTCGAGATGCTGAGCGCAATCATCCCGGCAAAGACGATGCGCAGGGTCTGGCGAAAGTCGTTTGCCGTGTAGACGATGTTGCCGTGCGGGGTAAACACCCGCGCCAGAGTGCTAATAGACATAATGCAGCAGGCTCACCAGATGGATTTGCATCCCGGAGAAAAAGCGCGCAAACGCCCCTTCGCTGTTGTAGAGCTGCACGGTGGCACGTGCGCCTGTTGGCAGGTGTTTCGGCAGCGCCTCATCCACCGCCACGTGAATACGCATGCGCTGAGCATCACGCACCCAGCGGCTGGAGGTTTCTGGTTCAGACAGTTCACCGTTAACGGCCTCCTGCCCTGCGAGGATCCCCGCGTCGCTGCTGGTCACATGGGCGTGGAACACCTGCCCCGGGAAGGCATCAAACACCACGGCGGCATCGGTCCCCTCGCGGGTATGGCGCAGACTCTTCTCACGAAAATCTGCCACAATATCGGTCTGGTTGTTCACCAGCGCCAGCGAGGCCGAACCGGAGGAGGCGTAAAATCCAGGACTGAGCTGCAGGTTACTGACCGTACCGTCCGCTTGCGCGTAGACCTTCGTCCAGCCGAGGTTCAGCCCGGCTTCATCCAGCGCATTACGGTATTTTTGCAGCGTAACGTTGCGGTGTTCATCCCGCTCGCCGCGCTGGATACGCAGGTTATGAATGTTCGCCTGAATCGAGCTGACGGACTGCTCGCTGCTCTGCCATGTGGTGCGAACTTTATCCAGATCCGCCTGCGAGACGTTTTGCAGGGTGCTCAGCTTCTGGTAGCGGTCAAAGGTCACTTTATCGTTACGCGCCGTCAGTAGCGCCGTTTGCAGGCTGGCCTGTGCGGCGGTAATTTGTGCATCCAGTTGGGCATTGGCAAGACGCGCCTGCGCCAGCGCAATTTGTGCCGCTTCAACCTTGTTGAGAAACGGCGTGTCATCCAGCTCAAACAGCAGATCGCCTTTCTTCACCAGGCTGTTGTTGTGCACATGGACTGCCGCGACATAGCCGGAGACGCGCGCCGATACCGGTGTCACCACGCGCATCACGGTGGAGTCCGGCGTCAGCGGGATCCAGATATCCGCGACGATAAAGTAAACAAACATCAGCAGGAAAGAGGCAATACTCACCCTTACCCAGCGGGCAAACTTTTGTTCAGGAGTCATTATTTTTCGGTCTTGTTATCTTCTTCGCGGATAGTCCGCAAATTGCAGGCAAATTGTTGTAATGTGGCGCTAAAAGCCGCCATCTGTTCCGGCGCGATATTGTGCGATACACGCGCCTGATATGTCTCAATCACCCGGGTAAGCCGTTGCAGGATGGCGTTACCTTCAGGCGTCAGTGTCAACAGCCGGATGCGTTTGTCATAGGGCGATACGGTGCGTAGCAGGTAGCCCCGCGTCTCCAGCAGTGTGAGGGTGCGCATCAGCGGCGGCAGTTCAATGCCCTGCACTTCCGCCAGCTCGCTCACCGAGACGTTATCCCCGAGTTGTTGCAGCTGAACCATCACCGTCCAGCTCGACTGGGTCAACCCGGTATCGAGAATGGCATCGTCGATAACAGCACGCCACTGGCGCACGATCATCGCCATCTGCATACCCATCGGCCTGCGGCTAAACAGTTCGTCTTCACTCATGGGGGAACCCTCTTGCATAACATGATCACGATAATAGTTATCATGGTAACTATCAAGAAACGCGAGGGGAAAGAGCAGGAATTGCTAAAGAAGATCCTCCTTCTCTCTGCGGGGCGAAGGGCATCGGACCGCAGAGAAATTTAGCGACTAAAATGCTTCTTAACGGCACTCCTGCCGGAAGCGGTCACCATCACCTCCCGAAACCCCACCACCCGCTGGATCCACCCTTTGCTTTCAAGATGAATCAGTAACGCCGCACCTGCCTCACCGCCAAGGTGAAACCGCCGTTCACTCCAGTCGAGACAGGCGCAGCAGGCCTTACGGCGCGAATGTGCACTCAGGGAAATGCCGAGCTGCAGAAACTGCTCGCGACCATACAGGGTCAGTGCCGAACCGTCCTCCTCCAGCCAGCCCTCCGCCTGCATATCATCGTAAATCTGTACAGCAACCGCGCCCGCCAGATGGTCATAGCAGGTTCGTGCATCACGCATCGCTTTCGGCGCGGTGGTTTCCGGCGGAGTAATACGGTTCCAGGAGAGTCCCATCATCTGCTCAACCAGCACCGCCACATCGTGCCCCGCCAGGCGATAGTAACGATGCCGCCCCTGTGCAAGACAGGCGATCAACTTCCCCTCCACCAGCCGGGCGAGGTGCCCACTGGCAGTCGAAGGAGCCACATCCGCCACCGCGCTCAGCTCGGTGGCGGTCCACGCCCGTCCGTCCATTAACGCGCAGAGCATTTTCACGCGCGACGCATCGGCCATCGCCGCAGCGACCGCCGCAATGGCCTGCTCCAGTCCCGCATGATTATCGGGAGGTAAGCTCGTTTTTAACATCGACAGCCCACGGTTCAGTGATCTCTGCGGCCAGCTTATCATTATCCGTCAGCAGGATAAGCTGATTTGCATGGTCGCTGTATTGAGTAAGGATAGAGACTCCCTGCCCGGCCAGCACCGCCGCAATCTCACCCAGCTCGCCGGGGCGCTCCTGTTTAAGCTTGCGGATTATCGGCCTGCGCACCGAACGCACCTCAAACCCGGCCTCAAGCAGAATGCGTCCTGCTTTTTCCCCCTCTTCCACCAGGAAATGTGCCTCAACGCCAAATACACCACCGCCTTCCAGCCCCACGCCGCTGCGTCCCAGCAACTGGCCGAATCGCGCCAGTTCGCCTGGCACATCATTGAAAATCACATGAACGTCATACATTCGCGTGACCTCCTGTTTCGAAAGAATATTCCCGCACCATCTGCGCGATGCGTATGCGGTAGTCGCTAAAAATCGACTCTCGCCCCTCAGCCTGTGCGGCCTGGTGAAAGACGTTCTGCTTCCAGTTGCGGATAGCCTCTTCGTCCCGCCACCAGGAGAGGGAGAGGATCTTGCCGTCGTTCGTCAGGCTCTGGAATCGTTCAATATCGATAAACCCGTCAATTTCCGCCAGCAAAGGCTTAAGCTCTGCGGCAAGTTGCAGGTAGCGAGCCTGGCAGGCAGGTTCAACTTTAGCTTCGAAAAGGACTGCGATCATGTTTGTCTCTCCGTTGTGGGTTAGAGAGAGCATGCGGGAAAGAAAAGCGTGATGCTTCGGTGAGGAGCGAAGTATTTTGTCGGTTGACGCTGCGCTTATCCGCCCTACACATTCCCGTCAGTCCGGTAAGCGCAGCGTACAGCGATTACTCCAGATTAGCCTTATTCAGCCCGTAAGCCGCATCCAGCGAGCCAGGCTCCATGCGGGAAGTGATACCCAGACGGTTCCAGGCGTTGATTGCCACGATGGCGAAGTTCAGCTCTGAAATCTCCACGTCCGAGAAATGCTCCGCCACGCTGCGGTACAGTGCATCGCTCACGCCGTGAACGCCGATTTGCGTCAGCGCTTCGGTGAACGCCAGTGCCGCTTTCTCACGAGCGCTGAACAGCGGGGACTCACGCCATGCCGCCAGATGGTACAAACGCAGCTCACGCTCCCCGGCAATTTTGGCCTCTTTCGAGTGCATATCCAGGCAGAAAGTACAGCCATTCAGCTGCGAAACGCGGATGTCGATCAGGTGCTTCAGTGCCGGGTCGATGGAGGTTTTCGCCACTTCCATGCTCAGGTCGGACAGCGCTTTGGCGAGGGCTGGTGTGGCTTTATGGTGATTGACGCGAGTGCTCATTGTCTTTCCTCTTTTGTATGCGGCATATGTCATGCGATGAGGAAAATTTACGCGATTCATGACATAGTAAAAAGATACAAAAAGCGTGAAATGAGGTAGGACATGAAACCCGGCTATCACGAGATTTATACCCGCTATCGCGACAACATTACGCGCGGCGTGCTGAAGCCTGGCGACAAGGTGCCCGCCATTCGCGTCCTGGCGGAAGAGCTGAAGGTAGCACGCAAAACTGTCGAAACGGCGTATGCCATCCTGACGGGCGAAGGGTATCTGGTGAGCCAGGGCGCGCGCGGTACGCGGGTGAACCCGGATCTCCTGTTACCTGTCCGGAACGTGCCCGCAGAACAGGCGACCGGCACGCTGCCGGCATCGCTTATCAGCCAGCGTGAACGGGCCGGTTTTTTGCGCCCGGGGATCCCGTCTCTCGACAGTTTTCCCTATAAAAAATGGCTGCTGCTTTCAGGCCAGGCAACGCGCTCTATGCGCCAGGAGGAGATGCTCAACCCGCCGGTGCTGGGCTGGTATCCGCTGCGCCAGGCCATCGCCCGCTATCTGAACATCTCGCGCGGGCTGTCCTGCACCGCCGAACAGGTGCTGATCACCAGCGGCTACAGCGGCAGCCTGCGCCTGATCCTCGACACCCTCGCCAGCCGTAGCGACAAAGTCGTGTTTGAAGATCCGGGTTATTTTATGGGACAACAGCTGCTCAAACGGATTGTGCCCCGGCTGCACACCGTGCCCGTCGATCATTCGGGTATGGATACGGAGTACCTGCTTCGCCACCACCGCGATGCCCGTTTTGCTATCGTCACGCCCTCGCACCAAAGCCCGCTCGCGGTTACGCTCTCCCTGCCGCGCAAACAGCAGCTTCTCGACTGGGCAAGCCAGAACGAGGCGTGGATCATTGAGGATGATTACGACGGCGAATTTCACTACACCCGCAAGGTGCTGCCGTCGCTGAAAAGCCTCGACCAGCATGACCGGGTGATCTTTATGGGCACCTTCAGCAAAACCATTATGCCGTCACTGCGTATGGGCTACGTGGTGATGCCCACCAGCACAGTGGACGCTTTTACCGACTGCGCGGATATCGTCACCAGCGGCCAGCCGGTGCTGACGCAAAAGATCCTCACCGCTTTTCTCAACGAGGGCCATTTTTTCCGTCATCTCAAGAAGATGCGTGCCCTGTACCAGACCCGCCGTGACTGGATGATCGCCGCGCTCAAAGCGGTATATGGCGACCTGTTCTTTACCGGGCAGAACGACGGCGGGATGCATATCGTGGCGTTTCTGGCGAAAGGCAGTTGCGACAGGGAGATCGCACGTTGCTGGCAAGCGCAGCAGTTACAGGTGAATGCACTCTCCGAGTGGTATCGCGGGTCAGGCAAACGCTACGGGCTGGTGATGGGGTATAACAACGTGCGGAGCTATGAGGAGGCGCTGGCGTTACTGGAAAGGCCGAAACAACACACGCTGGAATTACTACTCTGAAATCAGATAGCTGTCCGGCTGGCTACTGATTGTGATACAGATACAATCTTGACGCTTTTTTTATATTTCTAAGGAAAAGAAAATGAAATCAATTCTGGGATTCGACTATTTATTAACGCCACGCGTGCTGGTCTTTTTCTACTGGATCGCCATGCTGCTTATTTTCGTCGGCGGCATTTACTCCATGTTCACAGAGCATCTGATTACCGGATTTATCGGTATGATCTTCAGCCTGATTGGCTGTCGCGTCATGTTCGAACTGATCATGGTGGCGTTTAAGAATAACGAATATTTGCGCCGCATCGCTGAAAACACATCCGTGAAATCAGTCGAATAATCCTGTCCGTAAGCCCGGTAAGCATAGCGCCACCGGGCGATACCCGCCAAAACTTACACATCATGTCGCGACAGCCCGACATCCCTGAGCTGCTCGTCGCTCATCTGGCTTAAAATCCTGCGGGTACGGTTGATCAGATACCACTGTCTCACCGTTTTCCAGATCCAGACAAACGCGATAAACGGACGTTTTGAACGATTCTCATAGAATTCCATGATGCTCTCCTCACTGTGCCAGTGGGGTTATCATCGTGGAAATCAGCCTGCGCAATACAGACTCAAAAACAACTTTTGTTTAACATACAGATCCGCTAAAACAGTATCTGCATGCCGTTTTTTACGGCAATCTGTACTGGTTTTTAAATCTGTATGGTGAAAACTGAGGATACAGCATGACGCGCTATCAACATCTCGCCAACCTTCTGGCAGAACGCATTGAACAAGGGTTGTATCGCAGCGGTGAGCGTTTACCGTCGGTTCGCACGCTGAGCCAGGAGCACGGCGTGAGCATCAGCACCATACAGCAGGCCTACCAGATCCTCGAAAAGCTGCAGCTGATTACCCCCCAGCCTCGTTCCGGCTATTTTGTCTCTCAACGCAAAGCTCAGCCCCCGGTCCCGGCCATGACGCGCCCGGTGCAGCGCCCCGTAGAGGTCACCCAGTGGGATGAAGTGATGATGCTGCTGGATGCCCGCGCAGACAAAGAGATGATCTCTTTTGGTGGTGGCTCGCCGGATATCTCCCAGCCCAGTATGAAGCCCCTGTGGCGCGAGATGAGCCGCATTGCGCTGCACAATCCGAACGAAATGCTGAGCTATGACGTCCTCGATGGCCGCCTGGAATTGCGCGAGCAGATCGCACGCCTGATGCTGGACGGGGGGTCTACCGTGGCAGCGAACGAAATTGTCATCACCAACGGCTGCCACGGCGCGCTGTCGATTGCCCTGCTTTCGGTCTGTAAACCGGGGGATATCGTGGCAGTCGAATCCCCGTCATTCCACGGTACCATGCAGATGCTGCGCGGGTTTGACATTAAGGCCATTGAAATTCCTACCGATCCTCAAACAGGGATCAGCATTGAGGCGCTAGAGCTGGCGCTGGAGCAGTGGCCAATCAAGGCGGTGATCCTCGTGCCTAACTGCAATAACCCGCTCGGCTTTATCATGCCGGAGGCACGCAAGAAGCAGGTGCTGGCACTGGCCCAGCGTCACGATATCGTCATTGTTGAAGATGATATCTACGGCGAGCTGGCGGCAGAATACCCGCGCCCGCGCACCATTCACTCTATGGACATTGATGGCCGCGTGCTGCTGTGCAGCTCGTTTACCAAAACCGTCGCACCGGGGCTGCGCGTCGGCTGGATTGTGCCAGGCCGTTATTACGACCGGGTGATGCACATGAAATATGCCGCAGGCGGGTTCAACGTGCCGGGCACGCAGATGGCGGTGGCGGCGTTTATCCGTGACGGTCACTACCATCGCCACGTGCGGCGTATGCGCCAGATTTATCAGCAAAATATGGAAACCTATACCTGTTGGGTACGGCAGTATTTCCCGGCAGGGATCTGCGTGACGCGTCCACAAGGAAGCTTTCTGCTGTGGGTGGAGCTGCCGGAGAAGGTCGACATGGTGTGCGTCAGCAAACAGCTGTGTCGCCTGAAGATCCAGGCCGCGGCGGGGTCACTCTTCTCCGCATCCGGGAAATACCGCAACTGCCTGCGGATCAACGTGGCGTTGCCGCCTACCGATAAAAATCGCGATGCGCTGAAGAAGATGGGTGAAGCGATTGTGATTGCAATGGAGGCGTAGGGAGTTTTGCCCGGTAGCCTGTGCCTACCGGGCAAGGGATCATTACTCTTCGAAGAACCAGTAACCCTGGTTAATCAGCCCGGTCAGCTCTTCAACAAACGCCGGGTTATTCAGGGCATCGCCCAGCTCGGTCTGGCCGAGTTCGGTGTAGCGACACAGCGCATCCGCCGCTTTCGCATCAACCGTTTCCAGCTGTTCACTGTTGATAAAGAAGCTGCCGCCAATATTCAGCACGCGCAGACCACTCAGGCGAGTCAGGGTTTCTCCGCCCTGCAGCGCATCCAGCACCTCTTCCGGTGCATACGGCGGTTCGGCGGTGGCGATATCCAGCTCATGACGCGGCGTAGAGACAAAGCTGCCGAACCATTTTGTGAAATCGTCCGGTTTTCTGATCATGTCGATCATCATCTGGCGAATACGATCAAGTTCGTACTGTTCAATACGGCCTGGGTGTTCACGGCAGGTGAGATCCGGATCGCTGTAATGCTCGCCGCCCAGATCGTTTTCCAGCGCGTAATCAGCAAAGCTGCTGATCAGATCGCGGCCGTTTGGCCCACGGAAACCGACGGAGTAGTTCAGCGCGGTTTCATGGGTAAAGCCGTCGTGCGGGAATCCAGGTGGAATGTAGAGGATATCGCCCGGCTCCAGATCTTCGTCGATGATCGGCTCAAACGGGTCAACATGCAGCAACGCCGGGTGTGGACAGAACTGACGCATCGGCAGTTTGTCTCCTACGCGCCAGCGGCGGCTTCCCATCCCCTGAATGATAAACACATCGTACTGATCGATGTGCGGACCCACGCCGCCGCCAGGGACAGAGAAGGAGATCATCAGGTCATCGAGACGCCAGTCCGGCAGCACGCGGAACGGACGTACCAGCTCAGCCGCCGGCATATGCCAGTGGTTCACCGCCTGCGCCAGCAGCGACCAGCCGGTCTCGCCAAGCCCGTCAAAATGCTCAAATGGCCCATTGCTGGCCTGCCACTTGCCGTTGAAATGGCTCACCAGACGGCTATCGACTTCCGGCTCCATCGCCAGACCGGCCAGCTCGTCCGGGGTAATCGGATCGACAAAATTCGGGAAGGCATTTTTCAGCACAACAGGTTGTTTCTGCCAGTATTTTTCAAGAAATTCCGGCCAGTTCAGGTTCAGTTGATACGCCATAGGTAGCACCCGTGAGAAGGTAAACAGGTGTGATTATGAAAGACGCCGTACCGGGCTGCCTTGTCGTGGGTCAAACGGGAATAAAAAGCTGCCGCTTTCAGACTTTCTCATGACACACCATGACAGTTTCACGCTTTATCGTTACCGCCAGGATTTACAGCAGCTTATATCGTTACGTTAAGAGAGTGTGTTTGTCATGAGGCCTGAAATGAGCGATTTCACTGAACTGCCGGTGACGGGCAACGTGAAGACCATCATTGGGGTCTACACGCGCAAGGATAACCCGTCGGTTTTCTCCCCGGTGGCACAGGCACTGCCTGCGGGAAGCCGGGTGACAATCCAGGCCGCCGTGGTGGGTGATGCGGTAGAAGGTAATGCGCACTGGTATCGTATTGATGAGAATACGTTTATCTGGGCGGGAGCCTGTACACGCCTTGATCCGTACCCGGAGTTTCCGGAAAACACCCGTATCAACTGGATGGCGGTGGTGTTTGAGGTGCGTTAGCGCCCGCAGCCGGGCGCTATTGCGAACTTAGTCGAGCTTCAGCTCGTCATAATGGGTAATCATCTTGCCCACGATGCCGTAGTCCAGCGCTTCTGCCGGAGACATCCAGAAGTTGCGGTCGGTATCTTTTTTCACTTTTTCCAGCGGCTGGCCGGTGGCGTCAGCAATCAGCTTGTTTACGCGATCCAGCATGCGGATGATCTCGCGCGCTTCAATTTCGATATCCGTCGCCTGACCACGCACGCCGCCCAGCGGCTGGTGGATCATAAAGCGGGTATTTGGCAGGGAGTAGCGGTGCTCTTTTTTCGCTGCCAGGAAGATGGTGATCCCGGCGCTTGCCACCCAACCGGTACCGATGACGTGTACATCCGGGCGAATAAACTTGATGAAGTCGTGGATGGTGTCGCCCGCTTCCACGTGGCCGCCCTGGCTGTTGATGTACAGCTTGATCGGGTCATTGCTTACGCTTTGCAGCAGGATCATCTGGGTGATGACTTTCTCAGCCAGCTCCTGGTTGATCTCACCGGAGATCACAATCGAACGGGATTCCAGCAGTTTTTGCTGCAGAGCGCCCGCGCCGTGTGTCCCTTCCGCTTTACCTTTATCGTCGCTGTCTTTCAGTGTGTAGTGCATTGTTATTTCCTCAGCATTAGCGCTCAAAACCAGAGTGTAGCCTGTTTTACCTGTTGAAGTCCTCACGCGATACGGCGCTCAGCACACCGCGTATGACAATCAGAACCCGACAGAAAACAAAATTAACACCCGACGTGCCAGTGCTGTCAGGCTCGGTGCTTTTGCTATCTTGCCTGAATACCGTGGTCAGAGCCACGCGCGCAGGATGCTGCAAAATCTCAGCGCGCTCTATCCGGGCATCTGCACACCCGTCGCAGTACCCGAGAGATTTGCGCCGCTGTTCACCTCCGCCGGATATCAGCCGCTGGCGGTTACTCGGTATGAGAGGATTCAGGATCCCTTCTGCGGATAAAAGACCATCCCCGCATACGGTTTCTCCCGACACGCAGCCAGCCGCGCGGCAAGATTGCCGACATGCAGCTCCAGCTTGTGCCCGTCCGGGTCGAGAAAATAGAACGATGCTCCCTCACTTTTGTTCTGCTTCCAGACGGTGACACCCGCCTGCTCCAGCCTGCGCGAGAGCAGCGCAAAATCGTCCTTCGCAACGGTAAACGCGTAATGGGTATAGTCGCTCTCCTGCGGCGGCACGTAACGGCGCACCTCATCGTATGACAGGCACAGCCAGAGATCGCCGCAGGTGAGATACGCCCCGGTATCCCAGCAAGCATGAAGGGTTAAGCCCAGCAGCTCGTGCCAGAAGGTGACACTTTTTTGCAGGTCGCTGACCGCGAGGGTCAGATGGTTGAGAGATTGCAGCATGACGTGCCCTTTTGTTTTTCGCGCCAGTCGTGGTACGGTAATGGAATGAACATAAATCACGCCGTGCTCACCGTAAACCGTTGGTGGCTGCCTTCTTAAAGGCGGCATAGCGTAGTTCACCCTACATTCAGATAGCCGCCGAAAGGCGGCTTTCACACATTTAAGACCCCTTTCGGCATTTGCACATTAAGGAGTCTTTATGAACACCCCAACCACTATCCTCACCGGCGACCGTCCGACTGGCCCACTGCATCTTGGTCACTACGTCGGTTCCCTGCGCCAGCGCGTGGCGCTGCAACAGACGCACAATCAGTTTGTGTTGATTGCCGACCTGCAAGGGCTGACCGACAACGGCAGTAACCCGCAAAAAATTCGCGACAACATCCCCGAAGTGCTGGCCGACTATCTCGCCGCCGGTATCGACCCGAACCTGACCACAATCTGCCTGCAGTCTGCCCTGCCCGCCCTCGCCGAGCTGACGATGCTGTATATGAACATCGTCACCGTCGCCCGCGTGGAGCGTAACCCGACGGTGAAAAACGAGATTGCGCAGAAAGGCTTCGCCCGCTCGCTGCCGGTCGGGTTTATGGCCTACCCCATCAGCCAGGCGGCGGACATCACCGCGTTCAAAGCCGGGTGCGTGCCCGTCGGCGACGATCAGTTGCCGATGATTGAGCAGACCAACGAGATTGTACACAAGATGAACAGCCTGCTCCCCGCCCCGGTGCTGCACCACTGCAAGGCGATGCTGAGCGACACCAGTCGCCTGCCGGGTATCGACGGCAGCGCCAAGATGTCGAAATCGCTGGGCAACACGCTGCACCTCTCCGCAAGCGAAGAGACCATCCACCGCGCGGTGAGCGCCATGTACACCGACCCGAATCACCTGAAGGTAAGCGACCCGGGGCAAATTGAGGGGAACGTGGTGTTTACGTATCTCGACGCGTTCCACCCGGACAAAGCCAACGTGGCGGCAATGAAGGCGCACTATCAGGCAGGCGGACTGGGAGACCGGGTGTGTAAGAACGAGCTGGAGATGTGTTTGCAGGAGCTGATTGCGCCGATGCGGGAACGACGGGCGATGTATATGCAGGACAAAGGGGAGCTGATGGCGATGCTGAAACGCGGAACAGAACGGGCACAGGGGGTGACGCAGGGGACGTTAAGGGAAGTGAAAATGGGGCTGGGGGTGCCGGTGTTTTGAAGAGCGAGGAGTGATTGAGACTGGACGATAACTTACACCATCACACACACTCGTTGCACTAACGTAAAGTGTCAATATTCTGGCACTTTACGCTCATAAAGAAAGTAATATTAGCATTGTTATATCTTATCTATGTGCCTGAACCGGATTAATCTCGCCAGGGAGCCGACACGATAGAATTATGGCTAAATTGAACAAAAAGAGATAAAATATTAGCACTATGGCTAAAAAAACCGCACCTTTACTTCCTGATACAAACCAGTTGCTGATCGATTTTGGCGAGCGACTCAAGCTGGCGCGTCTGCGCCGTAGACTCACCGCCAAACAGGTAGCAGAGCGGGCAGGCATGTCGCCAATGACGTTGCGTTCTCTTGAAGCGGGCGGAGCGGGAGTAACAATAGGCGCATATCTGTCCGTTATGCAGGTTTTGGGGCTTGAGAGCGATCTGAATAAGCTTGCGGCTGAGGATGACCTGGGACGCCAGCTTCAGGACTCCCGGCTGATAAAAAAATCGCACAGCGAGCGATTATCAGTAAGCCCGGTCAAAGCATCCAGGCGAAATGCGCAGGTCAGTTCCTCGATTAAACCCGACAAGTCGGGTCAGTGGGTTGAAAGACCAATAACAGCTTCTGCACCCGAAAAAAAACCTCGGGCAAAAACATCAGGTGCGACATCGGCCTCTCTCGCGGCGCTTTTAAAGCCCAATAAAAAATCATAACAGGGAACTGACAATGACAATGATCGGCGTGTATGCAGACTGGGACGGACTGCATGGCCCCAGACGGATTGGATCCCTGCATAGCCGCAGGACCCGTGCACGAGAATTATTTGAATTTCAGTACGATCCACAGGCACTGGCCGACCCTCAGCTAAATTTCCTGCAGCTTGACCCGGAAATTGGTTTGTTTGCGGGTGCTCAATACCCAACGGCACCGCGAGATAAATTCGGTATGTTCGGTGACTCCAGCCCGGATCGCTGGGGACGGATGTTAATGAAACGACGCCTGGAACGGGATATCCGTGAAGGGATCAGGGCTGATGGCACACAGCTGTACGAGTCCGATTATTTGCTGGGCGTACACGATCTTTATCGGGTTGGCGCTTTGCGTTATCGGCTGGAAGACGAAGGTGAATTTCTCGATAACCGAATCGACATAGCTGCCCCGCCTTTCACCGAAATTGCTGCATTAGAAAGAGCAAGTCGGGCACTGGAAGACGATCCAGATAACCGCTCACTCATGGGCCAGGAATGGCTAAGGATGCTGATTGCGCCAGGTGGCTCCCTGGGTGGTGCCCGCCCAAAAGCCAGCGTGGCGGATGATAATGGACATCTTTATATCGCTAAATTTCCCAGCACCAGAGATGAGTATGATGTTGGCGGCTGGGAGATGGTCGTTAATGCGCTTGCCGTCGGTTGTGGGCTCAACGTGGCCGCCGCCGAAGCACGTAAATTTGCCAGCGATCATCACTGTTTCATGGTGCGTCGTTTCGACCGGACCGACGCTGGCCATCGTCTTCATTTCGCCTCAGCCATGACGCTGACGAGACATCAGGATGGCGAGGATGCCTCAACAGGTGTCAGCTATCTTGAACTCGCTGATGTTCTGATAAGGCACGGCGCACAGACCCATTCTGACCTGCGCGAACTCTGGTCGCGGATCGTTTTTAATATTCTGGTATCCAATACCGATGATCACCTGCGCAACCACGGGTTTATTCTGGTCCCCGGCAGAGGCTGGCGGCTCTCTGAAGCCTACGATATGAACCCGGTCCCCCGAGCAGACGGTCTGAAGCTAAATATTACAGAGGCGGACAATGCACTTGATCTGGAGTTAGCACGGGAAGTCGCTGAATACTTCCGTATTAATCTGGAGCAAGCGGATGAAATTATTGCCGATTTCCGAGGAATAGTCAGTCAGTGGCGAACGATTGCGGAGAGGCTTGCTCTGCCATTTCGCGAGCAGGAGCAGATGGCGGATGCATTCAGGCTTGCAGACCGGTAATTATATTATCCACAGCATATCTGAATATATTATTTATGATTTAACGGTTGCGAAATTGCATACTGTTCGGACTAAAGTAATGCGGGCATGCGCTCACATGCCCGTAAAGACAGATTTGAAGGAAGTGACGCGTTAGACGTTACGCTTACCCTGCCTGCCCGATCCCACGCTTAACCACCGGTATATCGCCGGTATCATTCAACGCCCCCGGAAATGTTTTTAACCACTGCACGACTTTCTGCTTATTAATATTCACCACACTCATACCTTCCAGGCATCCCCATAATTCTCTTGTATGCTGTGGGGTAATCACAATGCAGTCTTTCATCGCGCGGATTTTCACGGGCATACCGTTAATAAAGCCCGCCCGTTTTAACCAGTCGCCGCCCAGAAGAAGGTATTTCATGTCTATGCGCGCATACAGTTCGCAGCAGGCGGCACTGTCTTGCGGCGTTTCCGCACGGGGATGGACGGGCGCGGCATTGGGCTGGTTGCCATGTAAACGGCGGGCGCTGTTTTTGCGTACCAGCTCGTGGTTTTCAATCATGCCGGTAAAAGCGTCTGATTCTGTTTTGCAAACAGTAAACTCTGGCTTAAAATTCGTCGCAGCCATTTTCAACTCCTGTTTAGTTGGTTGTGGTTAGCGGTATGGGGGTGTTGCAGCACCTTCATATCGCGAATTCTTCGTTAATTTCCTGTGATACTTCCTTTTGCCATTCGGCGTTATTTATTGTGGCTATTATACCGTGCTGAATATAAATACAGCGGTTTTGGGTGGGGTAAATTTGAGAAATGCGAGGAGGGTTCAGGAAATAGAGATGGGTGGAGTAAGGTCATGTTTTTGCTGGTTGTGGGTTGATTGACCTCAGTTTTGCGAGCATCATCGCAATTATTTACCTTCTTCCGTAACGCGATGGCTTCCAGCAAAACTCTCGAACAGGCAATTGCCGACATCACCATCTGGCGCAAAGGCGAACAACGTGCGCCGCATAAGCCTCTATTGCTTCTGTACGTGCTGGCGAACTACCAGCAGGGGCATGCGCGTCTGTTTGATTATGGTACGGAAGTACGCGATCAGCTGCACAGCCTGCTGGAACGTTTTGGGCCACAGTGTGCACAGTACCGTCCTGATATGCCGTTCTGGCGTTTACAAGGTGATGGCTTTTGGGAACTACAAAATGCGGCGCGCTGTTCCACATCAGGTACCAGCAGACAACCACCTGCGGGAGAATTAGTTGAACATCATGTTGCAGGTGGTTTTGACGAGCAGCATTACACTCGTTTGATCAACAGTAAGAACCTGATTAACGCTATCGCTCAGCAAATCCTCGAAGCACACTTTACCGAAAGCATTCAGGAAGAAATCGCCGACGAGTTGGGATTTAATCTCCTGCAAATTCGTAAACAGCGCGATCCCTTGTTCCGACAGCAGGTATTGCGTGCTTATAACTATCAGTGCGCCATTTGCGGTTTCAATATGCGACATGATAATACCTCTGTCGCACTTGAAGCCGCTCATATCAAATGGAAGCAATATGGAGGACCATGTGAGGTCGTGAATGGCTTAGCCCTCTGTGCAATCCACCATAAAGCCTTTGATAAAGGATCTCTTGGAGTGGATGAAAACATGCGTGTTCAAATATCTTCCGCTGTAAATGGCAATAGCGTTGTATCCAGATTCTTTTGGGACTTCGCAGGATCTCAAATTCACCTCCCACTACAGAAAGAAAATTATCCGCAAGCTAGTTTTATTGAGTGGCATATACGAGAAATTTTCAGGAAGTAATTCATACAATTTGGAGAGCATAAAGATGTCGTTCCCTGGCTACAAAGAGATTGAAATCCCTTTACTTTTAAATATTTATAATCGTGGCGGAGAAGTAAGCTCTTCCTCATGTTATGAACCGCTGGGGAAGGAGTTTGGCCTTACAGATGAAGAAATGAGCATCTTACTTCCTGATGATAGCAATCGTCCTCAATGGAATAACATGGTCCAATGGGCACGAAAAAAGCTAGTTGATTACAAGTACCTTCATAATGCTAAAGAATCAGGCCCTGGCATCTGGAAACTCACGCAAGATGGCATCAAAAAAGCAGAGTCGCTTTCTACAAGGTTAGATATCGACTATCCAGATGATGTGCCCGAAACCTTTTATGAGGGTGCTGTTAAGCAGATCAAAGTTAACAAATACGAACGTAGCAAAACAGCAAGAGATAAATGTATAGATCATTACGGCTGTCAATGTAGCGTGTGCAATATGGACTTTGAGAAAACGTATGGTGAAACCGGTAAGGACTATATTCACGTCCACCATATCACGCCTCTCTCTGAGATTGGGGAGCGCTACAAACTCGACCCCGTGAAAGATCTTCGCCCTGTCTGTCCTAATTGCCATGCAATGCTCCACAGACAAAAACCCTCACTCACTATTGAAGAATTGAAAGCCTTG
Organism: Enterobacter sp. LM3; assembly: GCF_046622475.1. Lineage (NCBI taxonomy): Bacteria > Pseudomonadati > Pseudomonadota > Gammaproteobacteria > Enterobacterales > Enterobacteriaceae > Enterobacter > Enterobacter sp. LM3. The sequence continues at coordinate 65,323 of NZ_JBJURN010000020.1, forward strand.
ATGACCAAAGCACAAAAAGTAGATGAATCAACACAGAGTGAGTTAACTCAGTAATTCATCACTTTGGTCAGCTCAACTTCACCCGTAGCGGCATTAAAGTACAGATAGAAAATGTCCCCTTTTACCTGTTCGGGTTTTGACCAGATCTCCTTTTCCCCCAGGCGACGCTTTTCCTTCGCGTATCCCAGCGTTTCGAGATACGCGCGCAACGGTGCGACCCCGGTAGCCCCTTTAAAAACGATACTATTTGAAGGGGCATAACCATCGCCGGGATGCGCCTCGAAATAGTAGTCGTCCGTTACACGCGGGGCGTGTTCAATATCCTTGTCAGTCAGCGTGTGGTAGTGGAAAAAATCATGTTCTGTGTAAACCGTCGTTTCCTCAGAACCCGATGCCACGAGCCAGACAAACAGCCATCCAAGGATAAAGACTGTGGCAACCGAGAGTGCGCACCACTTCAGGATTTTTAAAAGGATTGTCATAGCTTAGCCCCCATGAACGAGAGCGATGTCCCATCATTTGTAATGACCTTCACCACTCCGGATGTGAAATCATCCCACGGCCTGAGCCATGTCATAAAATGCGGAAGATTAACCGTATACGGCTGGTGCCGCACACACTGGTCAACAGGATCGGGAAAAAGAATCGGACGGAACCCACGATTTTTATGGGAACCGATAGCGCCGTAATAATCCCAGCGACGCACGGCTGAATCATAACTCACGGGCTTGAGACGATAGCCATACCGACCCGGTATGATAGCCCGATAGAACCCGAACAAGTCAGACACCAAATCCTCACCGCTAAAGCCGCTGTCTGTATACCAGGAGAAGAACCGCAGGCTTTGCAGGCCTTCAAATCTGGATGCGGTCATCATCATCATCGCCAGCATGATTCTGTTAATGTCTTCGGTACTCCGGCCACGCTTAATTTCCCAGTGAGAGAACTTCCCGACGCCAAGCCGCGATTGGAATTTTAAGACGCCCATATCTTGCCGATACATGACGAAATAAGATGGTTTGCCGCTACGCTCTCCCTCAACGAATTGACGTTTAAGCGCCGCCACATCATTGCCACGGGCATGTCCCATATCAATCCAGCCCAACACCTCTGTGTAGACGATTCCTCTGTCGAGAACGTCAAACAGAGCCCCATCCTTAATCTCTCTTCTGGTGCTCATGTTTACATCTCCATATGTAGTCTAACTGGCTATGTTATAGACGATTTTTTTGACAGTCCAGACAACTGTTAAAGAGTTATGAAGCATAAGGCCGCAAGCGGGATTGATGAAGAACATTATATTCTGTTGAGTAACAATAAAAATACAACTTTTCTGTCCGGTAGGAACGGTAAAACGATCTATAAAAACATTTTTCGTCGATGTTCATACATGATTTTAATAGTATTGAGAAAGAAGGTGTTGATATGATTATATCAATCATAACTTAGTGAGTTGCTATATTGCAAAATTACCTTTAGCTAATTAGAATAAGGTCAAACCAAACAGGGGGTAAAAAACATGACAGTAGATAGTGCACTTGAAATAGTAAAAAAATACTCTATACAGTCGCTTATCGTCATTGTTATATGCATACCCATCGCTCTTTTTTTCATCAGTGAGTACAAATCACTTCAGACGTTAAAAGATGCACATAATAAAGAGGTAAATGCCTTTTATGAAAAAACCTCAGCAAAGGAGAATGAAATAATAAAAAAACAAGGAGAGAACTATAAAAAAGAAGTTTATCTCGAGCAAATAAAAAAAGAATATGAAAACAAGCTTGCTGAATTAGAAAACACTAGAAAAAATATAAATAGTGAATACACAGCGCTCGCAACAAAAGAAAAGGAATTGACTGACGCAAATCAAAAACGTCTTGCCAGTGAAAAACTTCAGGTAATGATGTCTGAGTTTTCAAGTTTTGGTGTTGATTTGGGTCATTCTCCAAAATGTGATGATGGAGAAGAAAAATGGAAAAGATACAACATGGCAAATTCTAAGTTACGAGAAGCTGAAGCCTATGCTCGTGCGAATGGCTTATATGACGCTTATAAAGGATTTTTCACCTCGAATGCACCATTTGTAATCTCGTCATGTGGTTAATTTATATTAGCTCAGACCTGATCTGACAGTTACTAGTTATTTATACAGGTATCTGTCAGATTGCATCTGGCTTAAATTTTTCTCAACCCAGATGCGTTTTCCATCAAGTAATGTTTCCATTGGCGTCCGGCCACAGCACATTTTCCCCTGATGGGTTCGCTCATTATTATAGTGAGCCAGCCATGCATCAAGATCTGATTGTAATGTATCGAGTTCGCCATACAGTTTTTTGCGGAACGCTACCTGATAAAATTCCTGCAATATCGTCCTGTGGAACCGTTCGCAGATGCCGTTTGTCTGCGGCGACATTGCTTTGGTTTTCGTGTGGTCGATATCATTTATTGCCAGATAAAGCTGGTAATCATGCTGCTCCACTTTGCCGCAGTACTCCGTGCCCCTGTCGGTCAGTATTCTCAGCATTGGCAGTCCCTGGGACGCGTAAAATGGCAACACGCGATTATTCAACAGGTCAGCCGCTGTAATCGGCGTTTTAGTGACATACAGCTTGCAGTGTGCAACCTTCGAGTACGTATCAACGAACGTCTGCTGATAAATGCGTCCGACACCTTTCAGGCTGCCCACGTAGAACGTGTCCTGAGAGCGCAGATACCATCCTTTTTGAGTAAACTGATGGGGATGTCATGTTTTGGGTTTTATTCCTGACAAAACATCCCATTTTTTATCGGGGAATCGTAAATCAAGCCCCTTTCAACATATCAAATACCACCCGCGCAAAACCTTTCGCCAGTTCAGGGTTAGAGAGGTATTGCACCATCATCTCCTGCTGGGCGTCGTTGCTGTCCATCACGGCATCATCAATGGCTTTCGGGAAATCGCCCAGCATGGCCTGTTCGCGCGTATTGTTCGCAATCTGAGTCATCACCGCCTGGTTTTCTGACAACTTGTCGCGCACCGCAAAGGCATAATTAATCATGTCTTTATCGGTGAGATTATCGGTGACGAACAGCTCATTAAGGCGAGCCAGGATATTCGACAGAAACTCTTCTTTCTTGTCCTTCGGCTTCGCCGTGCCGACATCATTACCCGGTTTGATTTTGCAGTCCGTTGCATCTTCCTGTAGTTTCAGATGCTGTTCGTGAAGCTTCGACAGACGATAATGGCTCATCTCGACATTGCTTAAATCAATCTCATCTTCTTCAATACTTTGTTCATGCAGCAACGGACGCAGATGGCGGGCAAACAGGCTCAGCTTTTCCAGGTTCTTGTCATCGTAATCGATGATTTGCGACATAAACTCGTAAAAACGGACAAAGCTACCGAGATCTTTCTTGAAGATATCCAGCTTACTTTTTTCTTTCTCACACTCTTTGAAGGTGTTTTCCGCATTGGTGATTAGCACAACATCGCCGGTCTTCCTGGTGCGCTCAAACATCTCTTTAGCAATCACATACGCATCAATCGCTGATGTATAGCGCTGTTTCCAGCGCTCCATTGCTGGTTTGCAGATATTGCTAATGGCCGCGTTGGATTTGTTTTTACTGAAGAACGCCTCGCAGAACTGCTCCACTTCGTTCCACAGGAAAATACCGCTGGTACGCAGCTTTTCAAACAGCTCAAAGACGAGCTGCGGATCGCTAACATCCGTCAGTTCCGCTGTCTGGTAGTACGGCTGGAAAGCCCCCAAAATCTCGTCGGGCTCGTTGTAGAAATCGAGCACAAACGTGCCGGACTGCGCCTTCCCGGGATAGGTACGGTTCAGTCGGGACAGCGTCTGCACACACTCCACGCCCCCCAGCTTTTTATCCACATACATGGCGCAGAGCTTAGGCTGGTCAAAACCGGTCTGGAATTTGTTAGCCACCAGCATCACCTGGTAGTCGTCGGTATCAAACGCTTTGCGCATATCCCGGCCCTTCAGGCCTGGGTTCATATTGATTTCGGTGAACTTCTGGTTAAGCAGCGCAAGGCTGTTGTGGTCATCTTCGTGGAATTCCACTTCCCCGGAGAACGCCACCATTGCGCTTATCTTGTCGTACTTTTGCTCGGCAATGTATTTATCGAACGCCAGCTTGTAGCGCACCGCAGCCTTACGCGAGCTGGTCACTACCATCGCTTTGGCCTGACCGGCCAGCAAGTGCATCACATGCTTGCGGAAGTGCTCAACAATCACCTTCACTTTCTGCGACACGTTATGGTCGTGCAGCGAGACCCACTGGTTCAGTCTGATCTTCGCTTTCTTGCTGTCCACTTCCCGGTCAGGATCGTCCAGCTTTTGCAGCAACTTATACGCCACCTTGTAGTTGGTGTAATTCTTCAGCACATCAAGAATAAAGCCTTCTTCGATGGCCTGACGCATGGAATAAACGTGGAACGCTTCTGGCTTATTGGTTTTTGAAGCCGCTTCCTGCGGATTAGGACGACGACCGAACAGCTCCAGGGTTTTGGCTTTCGGCGTGGCGGTGAAGGCGTAATAGTTGAGGTTGTTGCTGCCTTTACGCGCGGCGACGGTGGCATCCAGAATATCTTCTGACGACATCTCCACGTCATCATCCGTTTCTTCGATCATCAGCACTTCTTTCAGCTGACGCGCCGTAGAACCGCTCTGCGAGGAGTGTGCTTCATCGGCAATCACCGCGTATTTACGCTGCTTGAGGCTGACGCTGTTTTCAATCGCCTTCAGGACAAACGGGAAGGTCTGAATGGTGACGATAATAATTGGCTGAGAGTTTTCCAGCGCGCTGGCCAGCTTCTCCGATTTTGAACCATCACCCTCTTTGTTATTGATACGCCCGACAACGCCATCCTGATGTTCAAACTGATAGATAGTGTCCTGCAGCTGATCGTCCAGCACGGTGCGGTCCGTCACCACAATCACCGAGTGGAACTGCTTCTCGCCATTTTCATCGTACAGGCGGGAAAGCTGGTGGGCCGTCCAGGCGATAGAGTTCGATTTGCCCGACCCCGCACTGTGCTGAATCAGGTATTTATTGCCGGTTCCTTCAACCGTCGCGGCGGTGATCAGTTTGTTCACCACATCCCACTGGTGATAGCGCGGGAAAATCAGGCTCTCGCTTTTGTACTTCAGGCCAATGGCATTTTCTTTTTCGACGATTTGCAGATGCACAAAACTGGCGAGAATTTTCAGCAGATTGTCCGGCAACAGCACCTCATTCCACAGGTAGCTGGTGGCGTAGTCGTTGGCATCTTCCGGGATGTCGTTCCCCGCACCGCCGTCATGAGTCCCTTTGTTAAACGGCAGGAAGAAGGTTTTATCGCCCTCGAGTTTGGTCGCCATAAACACTTCGTACTGGCTGACGGCAAAGTGCACCAGCGCCCCGCGTTTAAAGGTCAGCAGCGGCTCGGGTTTGTTGGTGCCAGGGTCCTTCGGCAAACGCGTTTTCTTATATTGCGTAATGGCGTTTTGCACCGTCTGCTTAAATTCAGACTTCAGTTCCAGGGTCGCTATCGGCAGGCCATTGACGAACAACACCAGATCGATACGCCATTTCTTTGCCTTAACGCCCGTTTCTTCAAATGCGGCGTTCGATGCATGTGGGCTGTAAACCAGCTCCGGCACAATGCGGCAGATATTCTGCTTGTAGCGCGTCAGGGTTTCCGGATTGAGGTTATGTTCCGGCTTGAACTGGCACAGCGAAAAACGCGCGTTATGGCTTTTGATACCGTGACGCAGCACGCCGAGTGTGCCGTAAGTGCGAGACAACACATCGGTGGCGTTGATATCCGCTTTTTTCAGCTGCGCCACCAGCGCATCGAGGAAATGACGCTCGGTATCGGTAGGGTAAATTTTGGCAAACTTCTCCCACTCCTGCGGCTGCGTGGTTTGCACAAAAATCAGTGCATCCTGCGAGTACAGCGCACGTTCGCGATCGTAGCCGTCCGTTTTGCCACGAACCCAGCCTTTTGCTTCCATCTGAGCAATCATCTCATTCTGGAAAATCAGCTCTTTGGTGCTGTCCATGCTCATGCGGTAGCCTCCTCTGGCTCCTCAATATCCTGCGTGTCAGGGGCAACCCAGTCGCGGACGTCGATTTTTCCGGTGACGGCGGCGGAGATGAGGGCGGTGCGGCGCTCTTGAAGGAGTTGAACAGCCTGTGTCGCATTCTTCTCCATCAAGTCATAATGAACTTCCTGTGCATTGAGATAAGCAACAATTGCATCCATTTCTGGTTTTGGCGGAATAGCAATTGGATAGTTAAGCAGAAAATCTGAAGGTACACGTCTCAGACCGCCAGCACCTGTCATTGCTGCTGTTGCGGCACGGATAAAATTGTCCTCCTGGAGACGATATAATAAGTAATTCACACGGATTTTTTCAGTTGGCCTCAAGACATATATTTCCGTAGAACCGAATCCAATACTATTAACCAGCCCTTTAGCTACAGCAATGTTTTTATTTTCAAAACATGGTGTAACCTTAGCCAACAGAAGATCATCATCTTCGAAGTAAGTATAACCACTTATAACATCCCGAATTAGTTTGCTTTCATCCGTTACAAGAGAGTTTCTTTTTAGCTTTTCCATCGGGATGAAAGTACATTCATCGTTATTTTTAAAATTTACTGATGATTTTTTAGGTGTAAGTAGTGCTATGTGTTTTATTTTTGTGCATAACCAATGACTCGGTATGTCTCCCAACCACTCAACACCAGAATTTTTCATCGGCACATCAGGATTTAGCCCTTTTGTAACGGCATGGCTAATGACTGCCTGACATTTTTCTTTCAGCAGTTCAATCAGTTGCTGTTGCTTCTCAATCAGATTATCGATTTTTGCGGTTTCGTGATCGAGAAAATTTACAATATTCGTAATAAAATCATTATTCGATGGCAATGCGACTTTAATACCACCTACCGTGTCAGTATTAAGGTTTAACTGAGTTCCCATTTTCCCCAACCCTTTATATGCCTGCTCTCCAGCAAAGACATAAAAAAGGAATTTATTGGGTATTCTCAAGTAAGGAAAATATACAAAACCATCATGTATACATGATTTAATTGCAGTGATACATGGTTTCCCTACTGTACCTGCGATACTTAAGAAAAGTTTGTTAGGTTCAAGCTTTACGCTCAACGAGCTTCCCAACGCCGACATTTTTTGTGTCGTTTCTAGTAAATAGGTATCCGAAGCCGTTACATCTGCAATGCGTACCCAAGCATAATCTCCGTCATCGTCGAAAAACTTAGGGTCATCAATCGGTCTTGGTGACGCACCTCTTTTTACTTGGCTGAGGTATTTAATATTAATAACGTCCCATTCCCTGGGAACCCTCTCCAACCATTCAACCCCAGAATCCTTATATTCCGGATACGCCTTATACTTAGCCATCAGGAATGTACCTCCTGCAGCAGCTTCATAATCTCGGCGCTGACGGCATCTAGATCGGCATCAATCTCGGATAGTGGGCGCGGTGGCTGATAGACATAGAAATGGCGGTTAAACGGAATCTCATAACCCACAATCCCCACCTCGCCATCTTTCGCATCACGCTTATCGGCGTTGATCCATGCGTCACTAACATGCGGCAGCACTTCAGACTCGAAATAGTTTTCAATCAGATCGCTGGTAGATACTGCCGGATTCAGCGGTACATTCTCGTTATCACGCAGCTCGCCGTCCTGCTCAAACTCAACAACTTTGCCTTTGTATTCAAACGCGCCATAGAGCGGCTGAGCGGCTTCTTTCAGCGCTTTCTTCACCACCGGCTCGGCATCCGGGTTTTTGGTGGTGATGGCATCGATAAACTGCTTGTTCTCTTTCGCGTCCAGCTTCACGCCAGCCGTTTTGATGGCCCCTTTCAGGGTCAACTGGAACTGGTTGAAGTCATTGCTCACCAACATTTTTCCACCCGCCTGCGCACCCAGAGCCGTCTGAATCTGCTGCGCTTTTTCCAGCAACGTGCGCTGCGCCAGCCACAGTTTGCTGTCGAGCAGGTCTTTAATCTGCTTCTCTTTCAGCTCAGCAAATTCGGCTTTGATGATGGCGCGCGCTTCGGCTTCCAGTTCGGAGAAATCACCGTAGTTATCCGCCTGCCATTGAGCTGCAAAATCTTCATACAGACGTTCCATCGGCGCGTTAAACGGCTTCGGCGCAAAGCGCAGAGTCGCAATCGCCTCATCCGTGACCTGAGCGGATAACCGCAGCGGGCGCTCAATGGTCAGGCGGCGGTAGCCAAAGTCGGTGCTGTTAAAGATTTTGCTGGCGAAGGTTTTCGGCGCTTCGGTTTTGGCGGTGGCAGGCTGACGACCACGACTGGATTTTTGCTCGGCGGCTTTTTCCAGACCCAGTTCTTCCAGAGTTGTGACATCCACCACCTCAAAATCACCAAAGGTCTGCGTGATCAGTTTGATATCGTCTTCGCCCATCAGGTTACGCTTGGAACCCAGCGATTTACGCATCTTGCCGCACAGGTTAGTGCCATCAATCAGCTGCACTTTACCTTTACGCTCAGGCGCTTTCTTGTTGGAGAGGATCCATACGTAGGTGGCAATGCCGGTGTTATAGAACATGTCCGATGGCAGCGCGACGATGCCTTCCAGCAAATCGGCTTCCAGAATGTAGCGGCGGATTTCACTCTCACCGCTGCCCGCACCACCGGTAAACAGTGGCGAACCGTTAAGGATAATCCCGATACGCCCGCCGTTGCTCACGGTGCCATCCACATTGTGGTTGTCGCGCATTTTGCTGATCAGGTGCATCAGGAACAGCAGCGAGCCGTCGGAAACACGCGGCAGGCCCGGGCCAAAGCGACCGTTAAAGCCTTTCTGCGTATGTTCGTCGTTAATCTCGCCCTCAATCTTCTTCCAGTCGACGCCAAACGGCGGGTTAGAGAGCATGTAGTCGAACTGGTCCTGCGGTAACTGGTCGTTAGAGAGGGTGTTACCCAGCTTAATACGGCTGACGTCCTGACCTTTGATCAGCATGTCGGCTTTACAGATAGCGTAGGATTCCGGGTTCAGCTCCTGGCCAAAGGCACGCATGACCGCATTAGGGTTCAGCTCGTGCACATATTCCATGCCCGAAGAGAGGAAGCCGCCGGTCCCGGCCGTCGGGTCATAAATGGTGCGGATGATACCGTCCTGCGTCAGCGCTTCGTCATCTTCCATAAATACCAGTGAAGTTGTCAGACGCACGATATCGCGTGGGGTGAAGTGCTCACCGGCTGTCTCGTTAGAGCTTTCCGCGAAACGACGGATAAGTTCTTCAAACACCAGACCCATTTCATAATTGGAAATCGCTTTCGGGCTGAGATCGGTGGTGGCGAATTTCTTCACTACTTTAAACAGCAGGTTGGCATCTTCCAGCAGGCCGACAAACTCACTGAATTTGAAGTGTTCGAAGATCTCACGCGCGTCCGGGGAGAACGCCTGTACGTAGCTTTCCAGGTTGGCTTTGATGTCGTTCTGCCCCATCTTGCCCAGATCCATCTTCGAGGTATTGAAGAAGGAAAGCCCGCTGGCGCGCAGCAGAAACTTCTCTTTGGCATCTTCCGGCAGTGGGCTGGTTTTTAATTCATCATATTTCGCCACAACCGCGTCTTTGGTCTCCGCCAACACACACTCAAGGCGGCGCAGCAGCGTAAAGGGCAGGATCACGCGTCCGTACTGAGACTGTTTAAAATCACCGCGCAGCAGGTCAGCCACCGACCAGATAAACGCAGCCATTTGAGAAAAGTTAGTGTTAGTCATGAAACCCTCGGGGAGATCGCGGCCTTAGTGCAAATGTGCTCAGGCAAATATTCAGTTTTGGAATTCAGTTCGCAAAATAATAACCGCTACGAGGGTTATCTCAAACGATAGAGGACAAAGAAATGAACAATGGAATTGAAAATCTGATCATCAGCAGAGTTAACAAAGTTTATCTAGCTTGCTGTAAATGAAGGGAGATAATTGTACAGACACTAAATGCCAGGCACAAAAAAAGCCGCCCTTAAGCGACTTTCTTTTGCATCTTTTGGTGCCGAAGGCCGGACTCGAACCGGCACGTATTTCTACGGTTGATTTTGAATCAACTGCGTCTACCGATTTCGCCACTTCGGCACTGAAGGGGATGCGGAAACGTTGTGGATTATACCTGTCGCGCGCCGCCATGCAAGCGGCGACGCGCTAAACCCGCGCTAAGTGTCGAAAAAACCAGCGCAACCCTCAGTCCAGCTCTGAAACCGCCAGCCGAATCACCCCCGCGGCCTGCTTCTCTGGCAGCTTCAGCACCTTCGCCCACATCTCCTGCACCATATCGCAGGAAAGCTTCTCTTTGCCCACCGCCTTCTCTGGCATCTGCAGCAACTGGATATCCTCGCCGTATTTGTCGGCCAGCGCTTTCATTATCGGGCGGACATCGGTCGCGGCGGCTTCACGTTCTGCCGGGGTAACGGTGTGGCGATCTTTGCCGTAGGCCGAGCGCATCATGTCGGCATCGGCCTGCATACGGCGCTGCATCATCGGTTTATCCAGCACGCGCATTGGGTTAACGCCCCCCTTCACCGCCGGGTAGAGGAAGCGAAAACAGGCGTCGTCACTCACCTTCTGGATAGCAGCGGTCTGCTCCATGTTGGCCTTCATATACTCCACCACGCTGGCGTCCGGGGCGTATTGCAGGCGCGACATCTGCAGGTTCAGGATCTGCGGCTGGATCACGTCGATGATGTGCTGCTCAGACTCACCCGCTTTCTGCATAGTGAGGATCTGGTCGCGGATGCGTTTCTGTAACGCGGGTTCCTGCTCTTTCAGCACCTGCCAGGCGGGCATCGCATTGAGGGTAGTATCAAGCTGTTGCTCAGGGTCTTGCTGCAAACGTTGCTTGTCAAAATAGACCCAGAACGCCACGGCGGCGGCCACAATAGCCACCACGGCAATACGCATCCACGTTCTTCTCATCTCGATATCGCATCCTGTTGATGTGTCGGTTTACACCGGCACGCCGCTATGGAAGCGAAACTCGTTATCCGGTGTCGAGATAAGTGTGGCTTCAATTTCACCAAAAAGCTTTATTCGGGGGGAGATATCGTTGTCACTCACCCGTTGGGCAAGCGTCAGATAGTCCTGGTAATGCCGTGCTTCCGAGCGCAGCAGCGAGAGATAGAACTTCTGCAACTCGTCGTCCAGGAACGGGGCCAGCGCGGCGAAGCGTTCGCAGGAGCGGGCTTCAATGTACGCACCGCAGATAAGCTTGTCGATCAGCGTCAGCGGTTCGTGGGTACGCACTTCTTTCAGCATCCCTTTGGCGTAGCGGCTGGCGGTGATTTTCACATACGGAATGTTGCGCGCCAGCATCGCCTCGCGCACCTGCCAGAAGTGGTGCAGCTCTTCTTTTATCAGCAACACCATGCTGTCGATCAGTGCCTGGCCCCACGGGTCGTCGGTTTTGGGCATCACGCTTTTGCCAATCTGCTTATGCAGGGCCACAAAATCCGGCTCCGGGCCTTCGCGGAAGGTAAAGGCTTCGTAAGGTTTGAGCCAGTCGAGCAGCGCGTCGGCACCGCTTTCATCGGCGACGTATTTGCGCACCAGCAGCAGCGCGGTCTGTGCAGCCTTCAGTTCGCACACCATATGGTCGGTGAGCAGCAGCGGCAGGTTAGCCGGGTCGCGGGCTTTATCAATCCATGCTTGCGGGGTTGGGCACTGGAGGAAGTTGAGTACGGGGGCGAGAATCTGCGGGTAATCCATTTTTTAACCTTGAAAAAGCGGTGGCAAATGCCACCGCCTGAAACGCTTAGTGACGCACGCCATCGTCGTCTTCATCGACGTAATCTTCGTCGTCTTCGTCGCCGTCTTCACCGTTCGGATCTTCGAAGTAGGTTCCCCAGCCGTCGTACTCCACGTCAAACTTCTCGGCCAGGTTCATCAGCTGTTCAACCTGTGCGTCGATAAGCTCCGCTTTCAGCGCGCCTTCGCTCAGGATGTCGCAGCAGATGACGGTGTCGCCCTCTTCCACTTCCAGCTCTTCCGGCTCAGTCACTTCATAACCCAGTTTGAAGGCTTCAACCGCCAGTTTTTCCAGCGCATCGAAATCGTCGGCAGAGAAATGGTGCTCGATGGTGTACAGCGCGTCCGGATCGCTACCGTCTTCCAGCAGTTCTTCAATAATCAGACGCGTCTCTTCGCGTTGCTCTTCCAGGTGTTCCGGGTTTGCCATGGCTCATTCCTCTTTAAAGTGCGGCAGATACTTCTATTTTCACACACGGACGTGTTTGCCTCCACCTTTGTAAGAAAGATTTGTTAAACAGGGTTGCAAATGAATATTCATACATATAAAGTGAATTTTAATTCAATTAGTGGCGTTTGCCATGTGAGGATAAAATGTCTGATCTGTATAAGAAACACTTTCTGAAATTGCTCGATTTTACGCCTGCACAGTTCACCTCTCTGCTGACCCTTGCCGCACAACTCAAAGCGGATAAAAAAAATGGCAAGGAAGTACAAAAGCTTACTGGTAAAAACATCGCGCTCATCTTCGAAAAAGACTCAACCCGTACACGATGCTCTTTCGAAGTTGCCGCATTTGACCAGGGCGCACGCGTCACGTATTTAGGGCCGAGCGGCAGCCAGATTGGGCATAAAGAGTCAATTAAAGACACCGCTCGCGTGCTGGGCCGTATGTACGACGGCATTCAGTATCGCGGCCACGGTCAGGAAGTGGTCGAAACGCTGGCGCAGTATGCGGGCGTACCGGTCTGGAACGGGCTGACCAACGAGTTCCACCCGACGCAGCTGTTGGCAGATCTGCTGACCATGCAGGAGCACCTGCCGGGCAAAGCATTTAACGAGATGACGCTGGTCTACGCAGGCGATGCGCGCAATAACATGGGCAACTCAATGCTCGAAGCGGCGGCATTAACCGGGCTGGACCTGCGTCTGGTGGCACCAAAGGCCTGCTGGCCGGAAGAGAGCCTGGTGGCCGAGTGCAGCGCACTGGCAGAGAAGAATGGCGGTAAGATCACCCTGACGGAAGATGTGGCGGCTGGCGTGAAAGGGGCGGACTTCATCTATACCGACGTGTGGGTATCGATGGGCGAGGCGAAAGAGAAGTGGGTGGAACGTATCGCTTTGCTGCGCGGCTATCAGGTGAACAGCCAGATGATGGCGCTGACCGGCAACCCGGGCGTGAAGTTCCTGCACTGTCTGCCGGCCTTCCATGACGACCAGACCACGCTCGGCAAGCAGATGGCGAAAGAGTTCGATCTGCACGGCGGAATGGAAGTGACGGACGAGGTGTTTGAGTCGGCGGCAAGCATTGTGTTTGACCAGGCGGAAAACCGGATGCACACCATTAAGGCGGTGATGGTCGCGACGCTTGGGGAGTGATCCTCTGCGGTCTGGTGCCCTCACCCCAGCCCTCTCCCACGGGGAGAGGGAGTAAACATTAAAAAACGACAACAAAGTTGTCATTTTTGCTTTTGCCTTGCACGGGGAGAGGGAGTAAACATTAAAAAACGACAACAGAGTTGTCGTTTTTGCTTTTGCCTTGCACGGGGAGTGGGAACAAGCCCGTTTCAGGCAACCCGCATTTTGACGACGACTTTTCTGACCTGCGCAGGCGCACCCACCGCGCACAGCGGCTTGTGTACTTCACCCGGCCAGAACACCACAAAATCCCCTTCGCTTAGCACCACGGTTTTCTCCTGCCCACCTTCCGGCAGAAACGCGATGTCTTTGTCCGCCAGCCAGTCGGTGTCCGGCGTGCCGTGCGGCAGGGTGCTGAAGGTCATCCCTTCCTGGCCTTTCATCATGATCTGGATATCCAGATAGTGCGCATGGTACTCGGCGCGACGCTCAGCAAACGGCTGGGTCATGTCTTCGGAAACCAGGTAAAACAGGTTGTTGCCGTTGATATCGTGCTTGCCCAGCGCCGTCGCGTCGGTGACGTGCGCTTTAACGTGCTCAATGGCCTGACGCAGTTCTTCTGGCAGCCAGGACTGCAGGTGGTGAATGTTGCCAACGATCATGATTAAACCCTCAATATAAAACGTCGTTTCAATTCAGCTTTTATACGAGAATTCAAACTACCATACCACTCATTTTTCGATGAGGTTTGCGCGAGCGCATGTTTATCGGGAAATGTGTTAACCCGCTGTTAATCACACTCAGGCAATTATGCAGTGGTTATGCATAACATCAGTTTTCACCCTTCAGCCTGAAAAGCTAACCTCCTGATCAACAACCCTTAATAACAAAACCCGCTGCTGCTTCACACTTTGTCACTTTGATAATTTGCTATAAAAACCCATAATTATTTATTAATTTTTATTAAGTCAAAAATAGTTAATTATCATTATTGCATAGTCATTCCATGCCATTTATTTATTCATTTAGAATCAATGAGATAACAAAACATTTCAAAAGATTAAATTCTACAAAATAATAACAATCACAAATAATGCCAACGGAACATGCTTAGCTATTCACCCGCCAATAATATCAAATTAGCTATTATCTGATGCGAATCATGCAATTGAAAACAAACCCTTTAATATCCATTTTCGCGTGAGCAGCATCACAATACGGATTATTTAACTGCCTAGTATTGGCTCTGAAATCAATTGAGCTAAGCCGCCATGCAAATAAACGAAGCGCATGGCCAAGCCCTTTTTATTCTGAAAAACAGTTAAAGGAATAATTATGGAAAAGCATTACGTCGGTTCTGAAATTGGTCAATTGCGTAGCGTTATGCTGCATCGCCCAAATTTAAGTCTGAAACGTTTAACACCATCGAACTGTCAGGAACTGTTATTTGATGATGTGCTCTCGGTTGAACGGGCGGGTGAAGAGCATGATATTTTCGCAAACACGCTGCGTGAGCAGGGTGTGGAAGTCCTGCTGTTAACCGATCTACTTACCCAAACGCTTGATATTGCTGCAGCAAAAGCCTGGCTGCTGGAAACGCAAATCTCTGACTATCGCCTGGGGCCAACCTTCGCGGGTGACGTGCGGGGCTGGCTGGCAGATATGCCACACCGCGAACTGGCGCGTCGGTTAAGCGGCGGGTTAACCTACGGTGAAATTCCGGCAGCCATTAAAAATATGGTGGTGGATACCCACACGGCAAATGATTTTATTATGAAGCCGTTGCCTAACCATTTATTTACCCGCGATACCTCCTGCTGGATTTATAACGGTGTATCCATTAACCCAATGGCTAAACCGGCACGTCAGCGTGAAACCAATAACCTGCGCGCAATATACCGCTGGCATCCGGCATTTGCCGATGGCGATTTTATTAAATATTTCGGTGATGAAAACATTAATTACGACCACGCGACATTAGAAGGGGGTGACGTATTAGTGATTGGCCGTGGGGCAGTATTAATCGGCATGTCCGAGCGCACCACCCCGCAGGGCGTGGAGTTCCTCGCCAACAGTTTGTTCAAACATCGCCAGGCCGAACGCGTGATCGCCGTTGAACTGCCAAAACACCGCTCCTGCATGCACCTCGACACCGTCATGACCCACATCGACGTGGATACCTTCTCCGTTTACCCGGAAGTGGTGCGTAAAGACGCCCAGTGCTGGACGCTCACTCCGGACGGACGCGGCGGCCTGCTGCGCACGCAGGAAACCGACCTGCTACACGCCATCGAAAAAGCCCTCGGCATTAACCAGGTACGCCTGATCACCACCGGTGGCGATGCCTTTGAAGCTGAGCGTGAGCAGTGGAACGACGCCAACAACGTGCTGACCATCCGCCCGGGCGTGGTGATTGGTTACGAGCGCAACGTCTGGACGAACGAGAAGTACGACAAAGCAGGCATTACCGTGCTGCCGATCCCGGGTGACGAGCTGGGTCGCGGTCGCGGCGGCGCGCGCTGCATGAGCTGCCCACTGGAACGCGACGGAATTTAAAGGAGTCATCATGGAAAGAAAACCCACTCTGGTTGTGGCCCTCGGCGGCAACGCCCTGCTCAAACGCGGCGAACCGCTGGAAGCGGAGATCCAGCGCCAGAATATCGAGCTGGCGGCTCGCACCATCGCCGGGCTGACGGAACAGTGGCGCGTGGTGCTGGTTCACGGCAACGGGCCGCAGGTCGGGCTGCTGGCGCTGCAAAACAGTGCTTACGACAAAGTGACGCCTTACCCGCTCGACATCCTCGGAGCCGAAAGCCAGGGAATGATCGGCTACATGCTCCAGCAGGCGCTGAAAAATATCCTTCCCCAGCGTGAGGTCAGCGTACTGCTCACCCAGGTGGAAGTGGATGCCAGCGACCCGGCCTTTACCAACCCAACCAAGTACATCGGCCCGGTTTACAACGAAGCGCAGGCGAAAACGCTACAGGCGGAAAAAGGCTGGGTATTCAAGGCCGACGGTAGCTACTTCCGCCGCGTGGTGCCCTCCCCTCAGCCGAAACGCATCGTCGAGAGCGACGCCATCTCGGCGCTGATCCAGCGCGATCACCTGGTGATTTGCAACGGCGGTGGCGGCGTGCCGGTGGTGGAAAACGCCAGGGGCTATCACGGCATCGAGGCGGTGATCGACAAAGACCTCTCTGCCGCACTGCTGGCGCGTCAGATCGAGGCCGATGCCCTGCTGATCCTGACCGATGCCGATGCGGTGTATCTCGACTGGGGTAAACCGACGCAGCGCCCGCTGGCACAGGTGACACCGGAACTGCTCAAAGGCATGCAATTCGACGCCGGTTCGATGGGGCCGAAAGTGGCCGCCTGCCGCGAGTTTGTTGAAGCCTGTCACGGCATTGCCGGGATCGGCGCGCTGGCCGATGGAGCAGAGATCCTGGCGGGCGAGAAAGGCACGTTGATTCGTAACTGAGTCGAAATTTCCCCTCACCCTAACCCTCTCCCAAAGGGAGAGGGGACGATTACACCCTCTCCCCGTGGGAGAGGGGGCGATCACACCCTCTCCCCGTGGGAGAGGGACGGGGTGAGGGCATCAGACAGCTAAATTTTAAAAGGATTTCCCACATGACCATCAACCTGAAAAACCGCAATTTCCTCAAACTGCTGGACTACACCCCGGCGGAGATCCAGTACCTGATCGACCTCGCCATTGAGCTGAAGGCCGCCAAAAAAGCCGGACGCGAAAAGCAAACCCTGGTCGGGAAAAACATCGCCCTGATTTTTGAAAAAACCTCCACCCGCACCCGCTGCGCCTTTGAGGTCGGCGCATTTGACCAGGGTGCGCAGGTGACCTACCTCGGCCCAAGCGGCTCGCAGATTGGTCATAAAGAGTCGATGAAAGACACCGCCCGCGTGCTGGGACGGATGTATGACGGCATTGAGTATCGCGGCTACGGCCAGGCGATTGTTGAAGAGCTGGGTGAGTATGCAGGCGTACCGGTGTGGAACGGCCTGACCGATGAGTTCCACCCAACCCAAATCCTCGCCGACCTGATGACCATGCTGGAGCACGCTCCGGGCAAAACCCTGCCGGAGCTGAGCTTTGCCTACCTGGGTGACGCACGTAACAACATGGGCAACTCCCTGATGGTTGGCGCGGCCAAGATGGGCATGGACATCCGCCTCGTGGCACCGAAGTCCTTCTGGCCTGAAGCGGGTCTGGTTGAACAGTGTCGCGCCATCGCCAAAGAAACCGGGGCGCGCATCACCCTCACCGACGACGTGGAAGAAGGCGTACACGGTACCGATTTCCTCTACACCGACGTGTGGGTCTCAATGGGCGAGCCGAAGGAGGCCTGGGCCGAACGCGTCAGCCTGATGACCCCGTACCAGATCAACACGAAGGTCATGAAGGCCACCGGTAACCCGAACGTCAAGTTCATGCACTGCCTGCCTGCGTTCCATAACGAGCACACCAAAGTGGGCCGTGAAATTGAAATGGCCTACGGCCTGAAAGGGCTGGAAGTGACAGAAGAGGTCTTTGAATCACCGAACTCTATCGTCTTTGACGAAGCCGAAAACCGCATGCACACCATTAAAGCGGTCATGGTGGCGACACTCGGCGACTAATCACCCCCCGGCACGCCACGGGGTGTGCCGGGTTTCAGGAGAACATCATGGGCAAGTTCAAGTTTCCTTCCGCTTACACCATTCTCTTTTTTCTGATTGCCGTCGTTGCGGCGCTGAGCTGGGTTGTGCCTGCCGGTCAGTACCAGATGGCCCTGAATGAAACCCTCGGCAAAGAAGTACCGATTGCCGGAACCTACGCACACGTTGCGGCACATCCGCAGGGGGTAATCTCCGTGCTGATGGCACCGATTGCCGGGCTGTACGATCCCGTCTCCGGCCAGGCCGGGGCGATCGACGTGGCGCTGTTTATCCTGATCATCGGGGGCTTCCTCGGGATCGTCACCAAAACTGGCGCGATTGACGCCGGGATCGAGCGCGTCACCACCCGCCTTCGCGGACGTGAAGAGTGGATGATCCCGATCCTGATGGCGCTGTTTGCCGCTGGCGGCACCATCTACGGCATGGCCGAAGAGTCGCTACCGTTTTACACCCTGCTCGTACCGGTGATGCTGGCCGCCCGGTTCGACCCGGTTGTGGCAGCCTCCACCGTGCTGCTCGGGGCGGGGATCGGCACTCTCGGCTCCACCATCAACCCGTTCGCCACGGTGATCGCCGCCAACGCCGCCGGGATCCCGTTCACCAACGGCATCATCCTGCGCGTGGCGCTGTTAGTGATTGGCTGGCTCATTTGCGTGGCATGGGTGATGCGTTACGCCCGTAAAGTGCGCCTCAATCCGTCGCTCTCTATTGTTGCGGATAAGCAGGAAGAGAACCTCGCCCATTTCCTCGGCAACAAAGGCGAGCAGTCGCTGGAATTTACCCCGGTGCGCAAAATCATCCTGGTGATCTTCGCCCTCGCCTTCGCGGTGATGATCTACGGCGTGGCGGTGCTGGGGTGGTGGATGGCGGAGATCTCAGCGGTGTTCCTCGCCAGCGCCATTATCGTCGGCCTGATTGCCCGCATGAGCGAAGAGGAGCTGACCTCAACGTTTATCAACGGCGCGCGAGATTTGCTGGGCGTCGCGCTGATTATCGGCATTGCGCGCGGTATCGTAGTGATCATGGATAAGGGCATGATTACCCACACCATTTTGCACAGCGCCGAAGGGCTGGTCAGCGGGTTATCCACGGTGGCGTTTATCAACGTGATGTACTGGCTGGAAGTGGTGTTGTCGTTTCTTGTGCCTTCTTCGTCCGGCCTGGCCGTTCTGACGATGCCGATCATGGCACCCCTTGCCGATTTCGCTAACGTCAACCGCGACCTGGTGGTTACGGCTTATCAGTCGGCATCAGGCATCGTTAACCTGGTCACTCCTACCTCTGCCGTCGTCATGGGCGGGCTGGCTATCGCCCGCGTGCCTTACGTGCGCTACCTGAAATGGGTTGCGCCGCTGCTGGGGATTTTGACAGTGGTGATCATGGCGGCGTTAAGCCTGGGGGCGTTGTTGTGATTTTTTGACGTTGTAGGCCCGGTAAGCGTAGTGCCTGCCGGGCGTTTTGTTTCAGCCACATACATGGGAAATAGTTATGACGGAATATGGTGATTACTCTCCAAAAGAACAGCTACAGCTGACGGTCTGCCAGCGTCTGATCACAGAAAAGAGTTATCTCTCCCAGGAAGAAATTCGCCGCGACTTGCAGGAGAGGGGCTTTGACAGCATTAGCCAGTCTACCGTTTCGCGTCTGCTCAGGTTGCTCGGTGTCATAAAAATTCGAAATGCTAAAGGGCTAAAGATTTATTCGCTGAATCCTCAGTTGCACCCTACCCCTGACGCCGCGCGTTCGGTTTCCGAAATGGTGGTTAGCGTGGAGCATAATAGCGAGTTTATCCTTATCCATACCGTCGCCGGGTATGGTCGCGCAGTGGCGCGAATTCTGGATTATCACCAGTTACCGGAAATTTTAGGAGTGGTGGCCGGAAGCAGTATTGTCTGGGTCGCCCCTCGGATAGTGAAGCGCACTGCGCTGGTACACAAACAAATTAATTATTTACTCAGAACGAATTAATATTCACAAAGAACCGTTTGCACTGAGTAAAATGTGCATTAAATCGCTTGATCCGAAAACCGGGCTGCGTATAATGCCCGACAATTTGCCGGGAGGAAGCATGGTCAAGCGTGTACGACATAACGTCTTACCGCGTCTGAAATCAGACGCTGGCCTGCCGTTTTTCTTCCCGTTGCACAATCTATTCCCAGAGCCCCTCATTTGAGGGGCTTTTTTTTGCCCGGCGTCAGGAGATAAACATGAATCCGCTTTATCAAAAACACATCATTTCCATAAACGACCTCAGCCGCGAAGAGCTGGAACTGGTTCTGGAAACCGCGGCAAAACTGAAAGCGAATCCGCAACCGGAGCTGCTGAAGCACAAGGTGATTGCGAGCTGCTTCTTTGAAGCGTCTACCCGCACCCGCCTCTCCTTTGAAACGTCCATGCACCGCCTGGGCGCAAGCGTGGTGGGTTTCTCAGACAGCAGCAACACGTCGCTGGGTAAAAAAGGCGAAACCCTGGCGGATACCATTTCAGTTATCAGTACCTACGTTGACGCTATTGTGATGCGCCACCCACAGGAAGGTGCGGCACGTCTGGCGACCGAGTTTTCCGGCGGCATTCCGGTGCTGAACGCCGGAGACGGGGCGAACCAGCACCCGACGCAAACCCTGCTGGATCTGTTCACCATTCAGGAAACCCAGGGACGTCTGGAAAATCTGAATATCGCGATGGTCGGTGACCTGAAGTATGGCCGTACCGTCCACTCGCTCACCCAGGCGCTGGCGAAATTTAACGGCAACCGCTTCTTCTTCATCGCCCCGGATGCGCTGGCGATGCCGCAGTACATTCTCGACATGCTGGACGAGAAAGGTATCCCGTGGAGCCTGCATGCCAGCATCGAAGACGTGATGGGCAACGTGGATATCCTCTACATGACCCGCGTGCAGAAAGAGCGTCTGGATCCGTCCGAGTACGCCAACGTGAAGGCGCAGTTTGTGCTGCGCGCCAGCGACCTCGAAGGCGCACGCGACAACATGAAAGTGCTGCACCCGCTGCCACGCATCGATGAGATCACCACAGACGTGGATAAAACGCCGCACGCCTGGTACTTCCAGCAGGCCGGAAACGGCATCTTTGCCCGCCAGGCGTTACTGGCACTGGTTCTGAATCGCGAATTGGCTCTGTAAGGGGAAACGACAATGACACACGATAACAAACTCCAGGTTGAAGCCATCAAACGTGGCACCGTGATCGACCATATCCCTGCGCAGGTCGGCTTTAAGCTGCTGACGCTGTTCAAACTGACCGAAACCGACCAGCGCATCACCATCGGCCTGAACCTGCCGTCGGGCGAAATGGGCCGCAAAGACCTGATCAAGATTGAGAATACCTTCCTGACCGACGAGCAGGTTAACCAGCTGTCGCTGTATGCGCCTGACGCCACCGTGAACCGCATCGACGAGTATGAAGTGGTCGGCAAGTCCCGTCCGAGCCTGCCGGAGCGCATCGAAAGCGTGCTGGTCTGCCCAAACAGCAACTGCATCAGTCATGCTGAGCCGGTTGCCTCCAGCTTTGCAGTGAAAAAACGCGCTGATGACATCGCACTCAAATGCAAATACTGCGAAAAAGAGTTTTCTCATTATGTGGTGCTGGCCAACTAATTGAGGTTGGTAATGAAATCCCGGCTGTTATAATGGCCGGGAACATTTAATCAGCTGTTATTCTGGAGAAATCATGACCAAAGTACTCGCGACGGAAAATGCACCAGCGGCTATCGGCCCATACGTTCAGGGCGTTGATCTGGGTAGCATGATTATTACCTCTGGCCAAATCCCGGTGAACCCGAAAACGGGCGCAGTGCCGGAAGACGTAGCCGCTCAGGCGCGTCAGTCGCTGGAAAACGTGCAGGCTATCGTTGAATCTGCGGGTCTGAAAGTGGGCGATATCGTGAAAACCACCGTATTCGTTAAAGATCTGAACGATTTCGCGACCGTTAACGCCACTTACGAAGCGTTCTTCACCGAGCACAACGCCACCTTCCCGGCGCGCTCTTGCGTGGAAGTGGCACGTCTGCCAAAAGACGTGAAGATTGAAATCGAAGCGATTGCGGTTCGTCGCTAAGGCGTTTTCGGCATGGCACTTTGCTATTTCAGTGGCATCGTTCCGTTCACTCAGACATTCCTGCTACCTGCATAATCCGCTGCGGTGAACGTGTTAAGGGGGCTATCGCGCCCCCTTAACAATCCCGTCTCCCGGCAAAGAAAATCGCCGCTTCGCGGTACCCTCAGCTTATTCCTTCCGGCTTCGGGTCGGGCATGAAGTGGTTTAATAGTTTTAGACACGTTCAGAGGTTATAAATTAAATAACTGATGAGGTGCAAAAAATGAATTCAC